>JBGSWC010000432.1:0-11728 GCA_041752635.1 Pirellulales bacterium
ACGTTGGCCTTTGTCATGTATCCGCAGTGGGGACTCTACGGACTATTCGCGGTGCTTTTTTTCATGGGCCTGCAAAGCACGTTTTTTGGTCCTGGCAAGTATGGCATCCTGCCCGAGATGCTGCGCGGCCAAGACCTGCCCCGCGCCAACGGCATTTTCTTGATGCTTACCTTTCTGGCCATCATCCTTGGCACCGCGCTCGCCGGCGGACTCAATGAGCTGGCCGGCCTACCTAACCTGTGGGTCGCTTCGCTCACCTGCGTCGGCATTGCCGTGGTGGGAACCGCGACGTCGCTGCTGATCCGCAGCGGCCCAGCCGCGAGCCCCGAGCTGGCCTTCCGCTGGAAAGACTGGTTTGTGCCGGCCGAAGTGTGGCGATACGTGTCGCGCGATCGCGAAGTCGCCGTCGCGCTGGTGGTGGTCAGCCTGTTTTGGATGATCGGCGGCATGGTACAGCAAACGGTCAATGCGCTCGGCAAAACCCAACTCAATCTCAGCGACGGCCCCACCAGCATCATGGCCGCCATGATCGGCCTGGGCATCGCCATTGGCTGTGTCGTCGGTGGAACTCTCTCGAAAGGCGAAATCCGCCCGGTTGTCGTGTTCACCGGCGCAACGGGCATCGTGGCGACACTCATTCTGCTCAGCATTTCGCCCGGCGGTGTTCACTTGCTCGGCTTTTGGGGCAGCCTGCCAGTGCTCGCACTACTCGGCATGAGCACCGGCATCTTCATCGTGCCGATCCAAGTGCTCATTCAAGTCCGACCACCGGCGAGCGAAAAAGGTCGCATGATCGCGCTCATGAACCAATGCAACTGGATCGGCATCATCATGGGGGCAATCCTCTACGAAATCTGCGAACAGATCCTCCGCCCTTGGAACGGGCCCCAGTCGCTTATCTTCGGTGTCGCCGCACTGGTGATGCTGCCGGTGGCGATTTGGTATCGGCCTCGGCGGATGCGGCTTGATGGCGGCGCGTGAGTTCGCCAGCTTTGCGACAAGATCGCGACTCGCTTGGCGAAATAACAAAATGTTCTGGAACCACGCGAACAAGCCGAAGCTCACCTGGTATGTTCCCCGCTGGTTCTATGTCCCACGACTGTGGAGAACGTTCAGAATTCTCTTTAACTCGCGGTCGATGCTACGCATTGCGATCGGTTCGCTTGTCGCAGGTGGATTTGTCGTCGCGGGCTTCAAATGGATGGTACCTCAATTGGTCATCCCCGACCTGTGGCGGATGGCATTCGCGATTCCCGGTATTGTTCTGCTTCTTGGGCTGGAACTCTCGTTGCTTTCATTGTTTCAGCCGGTTGTCACGTTGCGCCGCGACAGGCTGACGATACAGCATGGACAATCTGCGACCATCCTCGATCCAAAACAGGTGATAAAAACGGCGCTGACATTTCACCGCGAGAATCGAGTGCGGCTGCGTATCGTGTACGAGAAAGGTGGTCGAGTGCGCCACCGCGTTGTGGGCGTTCCGGCGACGGTCGACTTTCGCAAGCTAGTCGACATGCTGCCACTGAAACCCACCATTCGCGACGCTCGAGGTCGCATGAGAAAATGCTCGAAAATGCGACAATCGAATAGACACAGGGGGTGGGCGACATTATGCTGAAGCCAACTGGTCGGCAGCGGATCTTGGCACAGACCGCAACCGAGTTTCGCCACAAGATGGCTCTCGTGATCGTGGATGGTGGCAGTTTACGGTCATGCGCTTGTGTGGCAGCTCGAATGTTCGCCCCGATTGCGGTGAGGACTCTCGCAACCATTGAGTCGCATTCCTTTGCGCGTAAATTCCCGTTCTTTTCACAGGTGAAGTCTCATGATTCGCAACTTTGTGTCGTCTCTTTATGTCCTGCTTGCGGTGCTTTGCGTTGGTGGCGTCGCGACTACAGCGTCGGCCGATTGGTCCGACAATTTCGATGGCGGGCTCCAGGAAACTTGGCTGTTCGGCAGTGTTGCTGGAAACGGCAACCCCAGCTCGACTTTCTCAGCGACGTCGACCAACAACCAACTGTTGATGACCGACTCATTGCCCGCTACCGCTGGGGGTGCTGGCGCTGGCTTTGGCGTCGTTCCCGAGTTCCTCACCGACCAAGTGATGAAAGGCGTGATCAATCCGGGCGGCGCGGCTGGCATTAGTCCCACGGTCACCTTGTTGGCACGCGGCAATCTCGCGGCTGGTTCGCTCTACGCTGCTGAGATCGATTACTCCTCGAGTAAACTGATCATCTTTCGCAACGACAACTTGACAACCACTACCGATTTGGCGGACGCGACAATCCCTGGGCTGACGACCGATGACAGCCTTTACTTGGTGTTCCGCCTGCTGGGCTCCGATATTTCTGCATCTGTTTACGACGCTCCAGGTGGCATGCTGTTGTCGCAGGTGTCGGTCAACGATGCGACCTTCTCTGGCGGGCTCTCGGGTGTGCTTGTCAATGCCGACAACCCGAGCGTTCCTGTCTTGGGTGTTTGGGATAATGTGTCGGCGACCACGATTCCCGAACCTGCTAGCTGTGTCTTGTTGCTGGCCGGCGTATTAGCGCTGTCGGTAGTTCGTCGCCGTCATCTCAATTAAATGGAGGATTCATCGATGCGAATTCCTAGTTCTCTTGAATTGGCGACGATTGCGATCACTTTGATCGGGGTCTTTGGCAGTCATTCATCCGCCCGTGCGGATTGGTCAGATAACTTCGACACCGGCTTACAGCAGATTTGGCAGTTCGGCGACCCAGATAGCCGCCCCGGATTCAGTGCGGGGGCCGTGAATGGAAACCTTGTCATCACCAACTCGAACCCGCCTGCAAACGGGGGAAGTTCAACCGGCTTCGGAGTCGTCGTCACCGAGTCGTTTACCGACGTCCGAATGACAGGCATAAACAAACCCGATAATAACGCCAACATCAACGACTCCGTTGGCTTGTTGTTTCGCGGAAATCTGTTGAATCAGTCTTTCTACATGGCCGAGATCAATTACAGCTCCAGCGAGTTGATCATCTATCGCAATGGAGGGGCTGGTAACAGCAACCTGGTTATCGAGTCGATCCCCGCCCTGAACTTCACCGACAGCCTCTATGTTGAAGTCGAGGCGATTGGCGATTTTCTGCAGGCCTGGGTTTATGACATGCCTGGTGGAACGCTGCGGGCAACGACATCGGTTATCGACAACTCGCTGACTTCGGGCCTCTCTGGCGTGCTGGTGGACGAGAATTTCGCTGGCCTGCCCCTGCTTGGCGTGTGGGATGACCTCACCTCCGAGGTGATCCAACCCTTAATTGATCAACCCGATTTGAACGGCAACGGAGTCGTCGATGCGGCCGACTACACCGTCTGGCGTGATTCGTTGGGCGCGACGGGCCTTACGCCGTTCGATCGGGGAGACGCCAACGGCGATGGAAATGTGACGGCTGAAGACTATACCATTTGGCGGGACGCCTTTGGCCAATCGGTACCGAGTGCCGTGGTCGCGACGTCGACGCCCGAGCCGGCGGCCGTTCTGTTGGCGGCATTGGCGGTTTCGACAGTCGGCGTTTGCCGGCGGTGGGGTTATCGCAAGCGTTAGGCCGAAAAAGGTAAAACCCGATGCGTTGGTCCGTTGTTGGAGCTGTTATTGGGCTCGTCGCATGGGTGATCTTGTTGGCAGGTTACGGTTTTCTTTGTGGCGCGAACGACGAGTTCTTTCGATTCGAACCATTCAATATAAGAGAGGCAATCAGGTTTGCGATTGAGATTTCCGCATTTCTGTTTCCTGTCACGCTTGGTGCAATGGTGCTCGGTGGAATAGCTGGTCCGCTACTCGCCCGGGTTCTCAAGAATGCCCGGGTTCTCAAAAACGATCGTTGAGTGCGATTTACAGGAGCAACACACACGATGACGGCAGCGCCACGGCGGCGGATCAACGACAGACTGTGAAAACCAAAGTCCGCTACGACTCTTCGGTCACATTCATACTTCGCGCCAAATCGTCTCGTACCCGCGTGTGGAGCGATGACTCGTCGAGTTTCTCAACGGCCCGTTCTACTTTTCTCAGTGCACCGCTGCGAGCGAACGCGAGGTGACAAACCGGGTCGCCCGGCCCCACTGAAGGGCTAGTTGTCATGCCGACGATAATGCCATTGCGCGGGGCAATGACCTTGCCGAGTTCCTTGCCAACGAGATTGGTGTTGGTGGCGATAACGTCGCCCGAGCTGACAGTCTGTCCCGGCGAGACATGGAAATCAAGAAACCCACCAAATTGGGCGCGAATCCACTGCGTCGCGTCGGTCTCGATGCGATAGGCCGGCTCGACGAGCTTGCCATCGATCATGCCAAGGAATTGCAAACAGTTCGATATGCCTCGCAACGTGTATTCGACCATCGTTGGTTCGACTTTCCAAACCTCGCCCGCTTCGAGAATCATGGTCGCACAGCCGACCCTGTTGGCGGCTGCGCGCAGCGAACCCTTTGGGCCGATGCAATTGATAATCAGTTCGGCACCAAATGCGCGAGCGACTCCCGCCTGTTTTTCGTCGCTGAGGTCGGCCCGCACATTAGGAAAGTTCGTCCGCCGCACTGCCGCCGAATGCAGGTCGATTCCGTAGTCGCAGCGACTGACGATGCCGTCAAAGAACGTCCGCGCCAGCCGCGCGGTGAGGCTCCCTTCATAGGAGCCGGGAAAGCTGCGATTGAGGTCGCGACGATCGGGCAAATTGCGAGCGTGACGCTCGAAACCGATCAGGTTAACAACCGGCACAATGACGAGCGTTCCGCGCAACAACTCGAATGGCGCTTCGCGAATGAGCTGCCTCAGCACGCCGACGCCGTTGATTTCATCGCCATGCACGGCCGCCGTCAGACAGACCGTCGGACCGGCCTCGCGCCCGCGCCAGATGTGTAGCGGGATGGCGACATCGTTACCCGAGAAACTCTGTGAAACGACCAGCCGAGTTGACAACCGACTGCCGAGCGGAACGTCGTACTCGAACCACTTCGACTCGTTGATGTCTGCCATGACGCGCTCACAACTTCGTAGCCGAAGTCGCAACACTTCGGGGCAACTGTCTGTCGATTCCGAATTCTCGCGAATAAGGCGACGCCCTTATCCAGTGAGCCCCTACTCAGAGGCTGCCGCCAGCTTCGCGTCGGCATAGTCTTCTTGCAACTTGGTCATCACTGCGGCTTCGTCGAACGACTCTTCGTCGATGGCGAGCGTGGCAACCTTCGTCGCTGCGTCGAATTGGCATTCTTTGACTCCTTCGATCTCGGCAAAATAGGCACCGCAGCATCCTCCGCAATCCATGCCGGGAATTTCGATATCGACGGTCGGCGCACCCGCTGCGTTGAAGACAACGGGAGTTGTCTCCACAGGGGGCTTACTAACTGAAGTCGACGACTCGACTCCACAGCCAACGAGAGACAACGTGAACAGGCAGGCAAGGAGAGTTCGCATTGCTAAATTCCTTCGACTTGTAAGTGAGAGAAACTCTTATCGTCGTTCCCGCATACGCGGGAATCACGTTCTAGCTTGGATTCGCGGCGAGTTCGATCAAGTCGCCCGCGGCCGCCATCTCGCGGATGTCCTGAGTGATTTTCATCGAGCAATACTTTGGCCCACACATGCTACAGAAATGAGCGCTCTTGAAAGTTTCTTGCGGTAGGGTCTCGTCATGATAAGCACGGGCCGTTTCGGGGTCGAGTGCGAGCCTAAACTGTTCGTTCCAGTCGAACTCGAAACGGGCTTTCGACAAAGCATCGTCGCGGTCGCGAGCCCCCGGACGCTGCCGGGCGACGTCGGCTGCGTGGGCGGCGATTTTGTAGGCGACCATTCCCTGCTTAACATCTTCGCGTTCGGGCAGACCCAAGTGCTCCTTCGGAGTAACGTAACACAACATCGCCGCCCCATGCCAACCGGCCAGCGCCGCGCCGATGCCGCTGGTGATGTGGTCGTAACCGGGGGCGATGTCAGTGACCAAAGGTCCGAGCACATAAAATGGCGCGCCGTCGCAGACCTCGGCCTGCCGCTCCATGTTCATTTGGATTTCATGCATGGGAATGTGACCGGGGCCCTCGACCATGACCTGGGTGCCGCGAGCTTTGCCGCGACGGGTAAGCTCACCAAGCACATCGAGTTCGGCGAATTGGGCCGCGTCGCTGGCGTCGGCCAAGCTGCCGGGGCGGAGTCCGTCGCCCAGACTCCACGTCACGTCGTATTGTCGCATGATGTCGCAGAGGTCGTCGAACGCTTCGTACAGCGGATTTTGTTTGCGGTGGGTCATCATCCACTTGGCGATCAGCGACCCGCCTCGGCTAACGATGCCCGTCACACGATTGGTGGTCAAACCGAGATGCTCGTAGAGCACGCCGCAGTGGATGGTCATGTAGTCGACCCCTTGCTTCGCTTGGTGTTCGACCATGTCGAGGAAATTCTGTGGCTGCATCTCTTCGATTTCGCCGCCCAATTCTTCGAGCATCTGATAGATGGGCACCGTGCCAATCGGCACGGGTGATGCCGCTATGATCGACTTGCGAATCTGGTCGATGTTTTTGCCGGTCGAGAGGTCCATGACGGTGTCGGCACCGAAGTGAACCGCCGTGTGCAGCTTTTCGAGCTCGCCTTGTTCATCGCTCGTGACGGCCGAATTGCCGATATTGGCATTCACTTTACAGCGCGCCGCGATGCCAATGCACATCGGTTCGAGCCGACCGGCGAGATGCACGGTATTGGCGGGAATCACCATCCGGCCCGCAGCGACTTCGTCGCGAACAAGCTCAGGCGATAGCGATTCGCGCTGGGCGACAAATTCCATTTCGGGAGTGATTGAGCCAGCAAGGGCATGTTCAAGCTGCGTAATCGGATTGGGCATTCCGGCAAGTCTCTCCGTCGCGTCGATACGGGGTCGAATAAGTCGGCCGGCAACCGCTTCCCCACAGTTCCAACCCGGCAGACCAATACATGGTAGCGACCCCCTCTCTAGTGTCAACGAAGCACGACCGGCCCTGGTGCTGGTTCGTTCGCACATGCCACGCCGAATCACTTGCCACGACGGGCGAGGCGGTACACAATCAAACAACTTGGAAAGTAGCACCAGCCGACGGCAACTGGAGACGAAAGTACGCGATGGCGGGACGCACCATTGCTATCGGCGACGTACACGGCTGTCTGGCTGCGCTTGATGCCGTGGTCGCCGCCGTCGGGCTTCAACCCACTGACACGCTGGTCATGCTGGGCGATTGTGTCGATCGGGGTCCCGCTAGTTGTCAGGTCATCGAACGACTTTTGCAACTTCGGACCGAGGTCAAACTCATACCGATTCTCGGCAATCACGAGGAAATGATGCTCGCCGCAGCGAGGCAGACGACAGCTGGCAACGACTGGCTGGTTTGCGGTGGCCGCGACACGCTCGAATCCTACGGCGTCGCCCGACCGATTGAACTCCCGCCCGCCCACCTGCGGTACATCGCCGAGTGGCGAGACTACTATGAAACCGACGATTACTTCTTCGCACACGGTAACTACGACGCGTCGCTGCCGCTCGATGACCAAGCTTGGGACGAGCTCCGCTGGCGGCCATTGCGGTGGCACCTACCCGGCCGACACACCAGCGGCAAACGGGCCGTGTTGGGCCATAGTTCGCAAAAAAACGGCGAAGTACTGGAGCTGAGTCAGCTCGTTTGCATCGACACCTACTGCCACGGCGGCGGTTGGCTCACGGCCTTTTGTCCCGAGACCGATGAATACTGGCAGGCCGATGCGGCCGGCAATTTGCGAGCCCGATGAGTCTTCCGGCACCCGACCGCACAGCACAATCAGTAATATCCTTGCGTACAACCGACTAAAAGGTTGAGTATTCTCGGCCGATAGGTCTATAATACTGTTGTCGGGGTGGGCCCCCAATACTCGTCTCAAAGATCGTTCGATCTCAGCGACTCACTCCGCATCGGACACATTTGCTTGCCTAAACTACTGACTACCCTTGGAATCCTTGCCTGCTCGTTAGGACTGGTTAACCACGCTTCGGCAGATGGAGCCGAGCTACGCGCAGCGGTGATGGTCGATACTGGTGCGTTCTACATTTGGAGCGACGGTCCTGGTTCGTTTAACCTGACAGGCTACACACTCACGTCGAACAGCCAAAACCTCATCACGGGCAATTGGCTCTCGATTACGAATTTCTACGACGCCAATTCGGGTGGCCTCGTTGACATTAACGATAATTGGAACATTATCTCGCAAACGTCGGCCGACCTAAGCGAAGGCGAATTCAATGGCGACGGCGGTCTGCTCTCACCGAATATGCCGGTCTCGCTCGGCAACATTTGGCCCCTGACTGCCCCCCTTCAACTTTCGCTCACGGCCACCGAAGGCAATACGTCGGCCGTTGCGGTCGATGTGACTTTCATCACGCCCGGCGATTACGACGCCGACGAAGATGTCGATATCGACGACTACACAATCTGGCGTGCTAACTTCGGCAACGTTTCGGCAGGCTTATTTACGGTCGGAGACGGAAACGCCAACGGAGTGGTCGACGCCGCTGACTACACCGTGTGGCGCGACAATTTCACCGGCCCCATCGGCAGCCTTAGCACGCTGCCCACGTTTGCTCCCGCCGCGGTTCCCGAGGCAAATTCCGCCATTCTTTTGGCTCTCGGGGCGTTGTCACTCTTGCTGCGCTCGATTTTTTTTCGCAAGCAAGTTGGTGTTGCTTAACCTGAGAGCGACCTCACGCTGCAACACTTTAAGCTGGCTCGATTCATCGGCGTTCACCAAACAAAGGTGACCAAACGGCAACACCACAGTGTCGTCGACTCCGTCGAGTCGCCCGCGCCGGATCGCTACGACACCGTCGCCACGACCATCAATGCACTCGTCGAAGTCGTTCAGGCATTGAGAAAAACGGGAGCCCGATTCTCCCGTACCTGGCACGCGCTCCAGCACCTTCGCACTACTGCGTAGCCATGCCATCTCGCCCCGCGTGAGCGTGGCATCGTCGCCCAGCAACAACGTGTAGCTAATCTCAGGGTTTCGCGGTCGTTCGTTGAGCCGCTTGAGATACGCCGAGCCGGGCACCAGTTCGTTACAAGCTTCACCCAGTCCATCGACCACCGAGTCGCGCCAACGTGTCCACGGACTGCCTTCGTTTCGACCGAGCCAGTGTTCCCATGTGTCGACCGCAACGGCGTATTTCGCGAGTCGCGAGCCATGATTTGGGGGCGCGACCATGATGAGTGTGGTCACATTGCCGCTGTCGAGCGCCGGATCTTCGATCACTCGCCGTGCGACGATGCCTCCCATCGAGTGGGTGACGAGGGCGAACTTGTGACTTGGATGCGTCTTTTTCGTTGCGCGAAGCTGACTTGCTAAGTGCAATGCGGAAGCCTCGATCGACTGATCGTTTGGGTAGCTAAAATGACCACAGCAATAACGCTCGGCATCGAGGCCAGCGACGAGCGTTGCCGCCGCCGCCGACTGCGAATTGAAACCATGGATGGTTACAATAACTGGATTTTCAAGTTGGGCGACCGTAGGTGGAGCATAGCGGAGGCCGTAACGCTGGCAATCTTCATCGCAAGCGACGTAGCTTCGAAACCAACTGCCTGAGTCGATCGCCTTGATTTTTGCCAAATCGACTGTTGGTGGATCGGCGCGGCCAACGCCGACGACGAGCAACAAACTCGCAGCGACAAGACCGAATCGAACTCCTGCCTCTCGTTTGCTTCGCAAGATATGCCGAACTCCTGAATGAAAACACTCACCGGTTCTACGCAATGTCACGAGGCTCGGTTCGCTACCTTCATAGCGTTAGCGGCTCGCTCACTCTTCGAATTGACGCAAGTCTTGAGCATCGCGCTCGAATTCGGCAGGCCGTCGATTCTCGGTAAACCGTAGATTAATCGTCTCATCAGCATCGCTGGCGGCTGCGTAGAACTCTTCGGGTGTCGTCACGCGTTGAGCACCGACATGACTCACAAACATGCCGGGCCGCACCCCCGATTGCCAAGCCGCTCCATTTTCCGCGACGGCCGACACCAGCACACAGCCTTCGGGGTCAATCAGTCCCGCGACACTGCTGTCGGTTAGTTTCTCGAGCGGTAGCGCTGTAGAAAAATCGACTCGCAGCCCCCGCCACGACCGCTGCTGGGCCGTCACAACTTTTTCGCCAGCGACAAAGTACTTTGCCAGTGTCATTTCAGTTGTACGATTTTGTCCGGAACGCAATACCTCGACAGCAACTTTTCGGCCGGGAGCCATCAGACCGACTTTAAGTTGAAGTTCTTGCGACGTCTCGATGGGCTCGCTGTCGACCGACAGAATGATATCGCCCGCAAGCAGTCCGGCGGCATCTGCTGGGCCACCTTGAAATACACCCAACACGGTAGCGCGGGTGTCGGCATCCCCTCCCAGTAGTGCCGGGTTATCACCTAGCGTGACGCCAAGCAGCGCGTACTCTACTTCCTCGCCACGCTTGAGCCGCTCGATGATGCCTCGAAAGGCCTTGTTAATGGGAATCGCATAGTGAGCGGCCACTTCGTGGCCGGGAAGCGTCACCGCGTCGGTCATTACTCCAACGAGTTTGCCGTCGAGGTCGACGAGCGCCCCGCCTCCACTCGACCATCCCAATTTCGCATCGGTCTCAATGAGTGTGCCGAGTTGATGGAGTGAGGTGGATGTAATTCCACCCCCTTCGTCGAATGCATTGCCAAAGTTGGCTTCGCGCGGCGTTTTCACGCCAATATTCGACACGATGCCGAGGCTCGCAGACGCTTGTCCGATTTCGGCAATGCCGACCGGGTTGGCGATGGCGACGACGAACTTCCCCTTGCGCAGCTTTTCAGCATCGGCGAATTCGATTGGCTTGAGCGACGCACCCTCGACCGACAGCACCGCCAACCCGCTGCGGGGGTCGGCCCCCTTGATGGTGGCCACATAGGTTTTGCCTTCGCTCGTGGTGATCGTATGCCGATCGCCAACGCGGACGTTCAGATACTGCGTCAGCACCAACCCTTTGGCATCGATGACCACTCCCGCACCCGATGTGTAGGGAAGCTGCGACTGGAGCGCCGCCCGCGATTGCAGCAACGGACTTCCCAGCAATTCGAGTCGGTCTTCGTCGGGAGCGACGGCCCGATTGATCGCTACAACCGAAGGCTCGGCCGTGGCGATGGTGGTGGCGACCTGCTCTTGCAGCGCTAGCACAGAATCCGCCACCTGCGCCCTCGCCTTAGCCGAGGAACCAACCAAGCAGCAGTGCGCCAACAGAATCCAACAGGCTAGTTTACCGATCATCCGCTCACTCCCTCATGCTCCAGTGCGAAGCTGTGTATCCAACAAACGCCGATCTTCGCGGATAGTCATCGCTCACACGAAATTCGCTAGCGGACATTGGTCCACGACATGCACAAATCGTGTCAGAACTTTCTTCCCATGAATGTATATCTGCGTTTCCTGGATTTGGCCGACTATTCTTCGTTCGTCTCATTGCCTGACTCATCGCTGGCGTCGTCAGTTTTGACTCGGTGGCTCGACAACAAGTCGTCAAAGCCGCCGGCTTCCAGCAGCTTCTGCTTGATTTCTTCGGTCACGTTGGGATTGTCGACCATGAACTGGCGGGCCTTTTCTTTGCCCTGACCAAGCTGGGTATCGCCGTAACGGAACCACGAACCAGTGCGTCCGATGATTTTCTTTTCGGCACCCAGGTCGAGCACGTCGCCTTCATAACTAATGCCATCTTTGTGCATCATG
>JBGSWC010000433.1:0-16766 GCA_041752635.1 Pirellulales bacterium
CGCTCGGGCACAACGATCCGCGCCACCGCCCGATGAGGCTGCGAATTTGCTGCGGGCGGCTCAGTCGCGTTCGGCGCGGTTCCCGGCAATCTTTGCGGTGGCCACGCTGCGCTTGTGTTTACTGTGGCGAGTAAAGCAAGACATGTGAGCGCGAGTAGCAGCTTGTGGGGAAAATCAATGCTCATCGAGCGAGCCACCGCCCACCGTTGCGGCGAGCTTGTTCGTTGCGCTCGATCAAGTCGAGCAAACGCGCTCGCAGTTGCTCGCGTTCGTCGTGGGCGATACGAAGGAGCATCGGTATCGGAATCAAGCCAGACTGGTTGGTGCGTAATTCGCTTGATTTTCTGCTCGGAAAGTGGGGATCGGCGGGTGAATCGTGGCGCATGGCTCGAACCTTTCATGCGGCATATGTTCCCTGGTTGATCCTCCGTGGATGGGACCGGCGCGTTGCGCGCCGAATGGGTGACAACGCACCGCCGTGTGCGTTGCAAATTTGCTGTGGCAAAGTCGTTGTGTGGGCACATACGACTCTGCACCCCGCGCGTTACAAGTTGCGGGGCATCGGGTGGAATCGACAACCGGCACCAGCTTCGTCGAGAAAATCGCCAGAAGGCGACAAGAGCTAGCTAACCGGCAGACTCGTTCAAACTCGTTCGTAGTGACCGCATTCATGCGGTCTTGAGCTGAATCGTTTGTAGTGACCGCATTTATGCGGTCTTGCGAGTGAAACGCTCGATAAGCCGCCAGGGTAGGAGGAGTCGGTGGCCGCTAAACCCGATGAATCGGGTTACTACAAACATATGAATCGGGTTACTACGAACTTGCGTCAGCGAGAATCGCTGCAACGATGCCTTCGGCCGAGTATTCATCGGCGACGAGCGACGCTGAATAGCCAAGCTCATCGAGTACCCTGGCCGTAAGCGGACTGATGGCGACCAGCCTCGTCTGCTTGAGTGACTTACCAAACAGGTGGACCATCGATCGCGCGATGGCCGAACTGGTCGCGGTCGTGTAGGTTACTCGGCCCGCGTTCAAGGCTTCCAATATTTCGGAGTCGGCAACTTCGACATCATGGCTTTCGTACGCGACCGCCTGGGTGACTTCCGCACCGGCGGCCGTGAGTTCTTCGGCCAACACTTCGCGTCCCCGACTCGCGCGGACGAGCAAGATATGTTTGCCGCTCACTTGAGGTGCAAGCGCTGCCGCCAAAGCCTCGGCCCGATATTCTTCGGGCGCAAGATCAGTCAACATCCCGCGCTCGGCTAGCGCCTCGCTCGTGGCGGGACCGATCGCCGCGAGCTTTGCACGTGACAACGAACGTGCGTCGCGACCGGCAGCGGCGAGCGCGCGGAAGAAATAATCGACTCCGTTACGACTCGAGAAGACGATCCAATCGAACTCTTGGGATCGGTTGACGGCGGCCGCGAGCGGCCTGGGGTCGACCGGTGGTCCAATGGCGATTGCCGGTTGCTGGAGGACTTCGGCACCCAGGTCGACGAGCGCTCGTACCATATCGGCCGCTTGTTGCTCGGGTCGCGTGACCAGAATCGTTTGGCCGAACAGCGGACGCGAGGTGAACCAGGCGCCGACTTCCTGTTGCACGGCGACATCGCCGACGATGGCCACCATTGGAGGGGTAATGTGGTGTGTGCGGAGTAACGCGGGCAATTCGGCCAGCGTGGTGGTCCATGACTCTTGATTGGGCAGCGAACAACGCCGCACAACGACAACGGGGGTGCCCGCCGGTTTGCCGTTGGCGACGAGCGCGTCGCTCCATGCGGCCGCCGACTGGCTGCCCATATAAAAGACCAGCGTGCCAGGGAATTTGGCGAGCGCGGCGAAGTCGATTTGTTCGGTTGCGTCGACGCCCGCTTGCAATTTGCCAGCAACAAAGGCGACGCACGAGGCGCTCTTTCGCGACGTAATCGCCACGCCCGCGTAAGGTCCGGCCGAGATGGCCGTGCTCACACCCGGAACGAGTTCAAAGGCGATGCCCGCTTCGCGCAGCGCCGCCGCTTCTTCGCCCAACCGGCCAAACACCCCCGGATCGCCCCCTTTGAGTCGCACGACGCATTTGCCGCCGCGAGCGGCAGCAATCATCAACCGTTGGGCTTCGGCCTGCGAAACGGCTCGGCCATTGGTGGGTGAGCCGAGGCTGATCAATTCGGCGACGGGAGCGAACTTGAGCAGGTCGCGGCTTGCTAAGTAATCGTAGATGACAACATCCGCTTTCTCCAGGCACTCCTTGCCGCGCAGCGTCAACAGTCGGGGGTCACCTGGCCCGGCACCGACGAGGAATACTTTAGTGGGGGAATCTGTCACGACGTGAGCTGCGCAGAGTGAATCGTTGATCGAACAGATCATTATGCGCAAAAAACCACGAAGTTGTCGTCGGGCCGGGAACACGACCCCAACGGGGCGGACCGAAAATAGCCCGGGGTGAAACGGCGACACCGCACAACCCCGGATCACTTGACCGGCCGGTGAGGACATTTCGAAGGGGTCAAGGTAGCGTATTACGGTTGATGAGGTGCTTAGGAGCGAAATCGCTAACGGGCGGGTGATCGCTCGACCATCTCGTAATGTAACTGCAAGAAGGCAACCAAGTTGATAAGCTCCGAGACCGTCATTGCGTCGTTATAATTGGTCATATTCGAGACTCCGCCGCTCGCGACCAGCGACTCGGTATATTTTGCCGAGATTCGGTGCGAGGGGTTGATGATCGAGGTGACCAATTCATCGTAAGTTGTCGCCCCTGCGGACTCGCCACCGAGTAGAACCCGGACCTGATCAAGTTCTTCGCCAAACGGCAAATCGACGCCAGGAATTTCGTGGCAGTCGTAGCATCGCAATTTGACAAAGGTGGCTTGCCCCGCCACTGCGTCGCCGGCTGGCAACGCAAAGGCTGCAACTTCGCCGACTTGCCCCGTTTGATCGACGCCAGTCTGGTTAACACCAGAGCGGTCGGCTTGCTGATTGCAGCCGACCACGGCAATCGTTAGCAGCACAAAAGCTGCGAGGCGTGTGTGTTGTCCGTCCATTTCGTCCTCCATCGACAATTCCGAGTCAAGAACCTAGCTACTATCGGGCAACAACCAGCAATCGACGTACCGCTGTCACTTCGCAGATTGCCGGGAGAAAGCGACGCATTGACAACGATCGCACGTGCGGAATCGCACGCATGTCGCCGGCGGTGTCACATCAATGGCCGTAATCCCCTTGCCGCGGCACTTCGCCTTTGAAGGTAACAAAAGTCCCCCGGTTTGCAATCAGAACGTTGAATTGGTCGGAGCCCCAATTCAACTAGCATCAGCCCCATACTTGACGCCCACGCCCCTTGACGCCAACAATACGAGGCTTGGCCAGTCGCGTAGGGGCCGCTTGAGGCTCGCCGATGACGTTAGCCGATGAGGTTTACCGACAATGTTCGCCGACGTAGCTTCAATTGGCAGAGCACCGCATTCGTAATGCGGGGGTTGGGGGTTCGACTCCCCCCGTCGGCTTAAATGATCGGGTCCAGTGCGGCGCGGTCGGTTATAAAAATTCAGACTGTACTTCTAGTTCCGCAGGGAGCAACCAGACGATGTCGATCGGTTCTGTTTCGGTTTCAATCAAACAACTTCTCATTTCGACCAGCGCTTTTGGCCCTCGCGAGATCGACGAAGTCTCGCGGGCGATCAGCGAAAATTACAGCAATTACCGCGAGCTTCGCGAAGCTGTTGCCGAGCTCGAAGCCCAGCCAAGCCGCAGTCCAGCGACGGCCGCTCGGCTCGGTGTCTGCCTCTACATGCTGGGTCGCTATACCGACGCTGTCGGCATGTTGGCTCACAGCGATGGCGGGGCGCTTACCCATTTTTACCTTGGCAAGTCGTATTTGGCGCTCGACCAATATGCCGAGGCGATTACTGCATTCGAGAGCAGCGAGCGCGCGGGCTACGCGAAGGATGTCGTGCGGCTCGCCAAGGCCGAGGCGTTGCGCTACAGTGGGCAAGCGGAAGCCGCGATTAAAGTGCTCGACGACCTGTCAGGTGCTGTCGAACAAACGGCCGAATACCTCTACCAGCGTGCCGCCACGGTGCAGGCGATCGCAGGCAACAACGACGAAGTCATCGCCCTGTTAGAGCGAGCCATCGTCGCCGATCCGAGCCACGCGGGGGCCTTGTTCGGTCTGGCGCTCGAAAACGATCGGTATGGAAACGACGACTATGCCCGCGAGTTGTACGAGCGGGCGTCAAAGCAGTTTCCCACACACCTGGGTACGCTTCTTAATCTCGGCGTGCTGTACGAAGACAATCAGCAGTACGACAAAGCCAAACAGTGCTACAACCGCATTCTCGATGCCTTCCCGAACCACGACCGTGCGAAGTTATTTTTCAAAGACGCCGATGCTTCGCGCGACATGTACTACGACGAGGAAGCCCGTCGTCGTCACGATCGCATGTCTCAGGTGTTGAGCATTCCGGTCACCGACTTCGAGTTGTCAGTCCGAAGTCGCAACTGCCTGCAAAAAATGGGGGTCATGACCCTCGGCGATTTGACCGAGACGACCGAACAAGAGTTGCTCGCAAGCAAAAACTTTGGTGAAACCTCGCTTGTCGAAATTCGCGATATGCTCACCAGCAAAGGTCTCGACCTGGGGCAGTTTGCTCATCAGAAGCGAGAAGACGAACCGCTCTATGATCCCGAGGCAATGTCAGACGACGAGCGCGCACTACTCGACCGGCCGATTTCGGAACTCAATCTGTCGGTTCGCGCACGCAAGTGCATGGTTCGCCTTGGGCTGACTACGGTCGGTGAATTGGTTCGCCGTACTGGCGACGATTTGCTGGAATGCAAGAACTTCGGCGTGACCAGCCTCAACGAAGTTCGCGAAAAGCTTACACAGCATGGTATTCGCTTGCGTGGTGACTGATTCGAGCACGGATTGGATTGCTGAATGCGGATTGGGGGAATGAAGGGGTGAAGCGAGCTTGACTGACGAGACTCCGCATTCCGAAAGCCGTATTCCGCATTTTGAGTATGCTTTGTTGCACGTTGCCAACGGCTCGTGCGCGCGGCGTGGTCGATTGATGACGCCCCGCGGGGTGGTCGAACTGCCGACGTTTATGCCCGTTGGCACTGTTGGCACAGTGAAGGCTGTCGACATCGAGCGGCTCGAATCGACAGGCGCTCAGATCATGCTCGCCAACACCTACCACTTGGCGCTGCGGCCCGGTTCGCCGCGGGTGGCCAAGCTGGGCGGCATTCATGCGATGTCGGGTTGGTCGGGGCCGATTCTTACCGACTCCGGCGGCTTTCAAGTTTTCAGCCTTGCCGAGCGAACGAAGGTTACCGAGCATCAGGTTGTATTTCGCTCGCATATCGATGGTTCTCTCATCGAGTTATCTCCCGAGCGAGCGATCGAAATTCAAGCCGAATTGGGGAGCGACATTGCGATGCAACTCGATCATGTGATTGGCTTGCCGGCTCCCCGCGATCTGCTTTGTGACGCGATGCAGCGCAGTTTGCGTTGGGCAGAGCGGTGTCTGGCCGCCCGGCGGCGCGACGATCAGGCGTTGTTTGGGATTGTTCAGGGGGGCCTCGACCCCGAACTTCGCGCCGAGTCGGCCGAGGGGCTACGAAAATTGCCACTCGAAGGGTTTGCAATCGGCGGGTTGAGTGTCGGCGAAGAGCCACGCGAAATGTACAGCACCATTTCTGCGACGGTGCCCCATTTGCCTGAGGATCGCCCCCGCTACCTGATGGGAGTTGGCAAGCCCGCCGATCTGGTCGAGGCGGTACATCGGGGGGTCGATATGTTCGATTGTGTCATGCCGACCCGCAACGGGCGAAATGCGTTCGCCTTCACCGACCAGGGGCCACTGAGGTTGCGAAATGAGTGCCACGCCGACGATTCGCGGCCGCTCGAAGCTGACTGTCCTTGCCTCGCTTGCCGCCGCCACAGCCGTGGATATCTACGGCACTTGTTTCAGGCGGGCGAAATGCTCGGCCCGATGCTGCTCTCGGTCCACAACTTGTTCTACTACCAACGAGTGATGGCGGAGATACGTGGGGCGATCGATGCCGACACGTTTGCCGCTTACCGATTGAGCAAGCTACGTGGCTGGGGAGTCAGGCCGATCGAGCCAACCCCGGCATAGCGAGTTTCCCCCTTTCCGGATTCGGCTATCTGCTTGTATCATACCGGGCTCCGGCGGTTTTGCGGGTGTCGATCTTGCGGGCATCGCCGACGCTATTTTGGGCCATTCAATCTACACGAGACCATGCTTTTAGCCATTGCTACATCGATAGCTGCCATACTGGCTCAAGCCGATGCTGATGCCGGCAATTGGTGGATTCAGATGGTTCCGTTCTTGGCGATTCCGATTCTGGCCTATTACATGCTAATAGTTCCCGAGCGGCAACGCAAAGAACGTCTCGAGAAGCTGCATGCCGTCAAAGAGAAAGACCACGTCGTCACCAGCTCGGGAATCCACGGCGTCGTGACCCAAGTCAATCGCGAACAAGGGCGGGCGACACTAAGAATCGACGAATCGACTGGCACAAAAATCCGCATTGAGCTCGCCGCAATCACTCGCGTCGTCACCGACGACGGGAAGACGGTCGAGGCGAAGAAAGAATCCAAATAGTTCGCTCAGCACAATTTGCCGAGCGGTGGCACAACGCTAGAAAATAAGATCCTGAAATGAATAAGTCGAAGTATCTTGGACCGCGACAATTGTTGACGCTCGTGGCCAGTTTGCTGGTGGTGGTTTCGATCGCCTTGGCTCAACCCCCCGCGGAAGAACCGGCCCCGTCGGTCGATGCGGCATCGGAAGAAGCAGCGCCGGCCGAAGCCCAACCAGACACCTCAGCCGACGAACAGGCGGCCGACGACTCAGCAACGACTGACTCAGCAACTTCTGATCCTGCGCCCGCTGAGGAATCCGATCCAGAGCCCTCGCCAGAACCAGAGCCACAACCAGAGACCGGTGCGACCCCCGCTACAACAACCGACGAGCCAAGCCCCGACGCAGTCGGTGCGTCGCCTCTCGTCGAATCCAGTGACAGTGAACTCGGGGGTGAAGGCGCGGATGACGATCCCGCCACAGCCCCCGCAGCCCCCTCAGCGTCGACGACCCCGGCGGTGACGGCTGGCGAAGAGCAGGACGGCCTTTCGCCCGCGCTGCTCGCGATTCTGGTCGTTGCGATCATCGTCGTTCCGGTTCTGGTGGGCAATTATGCCAGCAAGAAACTCAACATGCCCGACCATGGCTGGAAAATCGCCACCGTGCTTGGCACCGCACTGGCAGGTGCGGCGATCTGTTACTTGGGGGAGTTCAAGCTAGGCCCCGACTTGGGAGGTGGCGTCACACTGATCTATGAACTCGAAGATGGCGAGCTCGTCGAAAGCGAAGAAACGTCGGGCGATGAAGGCGATGAAGCAGTCGAGGGCAACAAGCGTGGCAAAGTCGACATCGACAAGATGATCGGCGCGCTCAAGAAACGAGTCGATCCCTCGGGCACTAAAGAAGTGGTGATTCGCCCTTACGGTAATGCGATCGAGATCATTATCCCCAAAGCGGGCGGAGCCGAATTAGACGTTATCAAGAACACCATCACACGGCTTGGTGAACTCGAATTCCGCATCACTGTCGATCGCACGCGGGCGAACGAAACGGGAGTGCGAGGCATCATCGAAGCTGCCGAAGCGCTGCCGCCAACTCAAAAAATCGTTCGCCTTGGTGATCGGCCTGTTGCCGAGTGGGTCCGCTACAAGGAATCACAATTCGGCACACTCGATGAATCGTCGCGTCAGGGGCTTGTGAAGCGTGCTGGGCTGAGAGGGCCCGAAGCGCTGGTTCGTATCGACGATGGTCTCGACGTGACCGGCCAATACCTCACTAACGCCATCAAGGCCGTCGGTGACGATGGCTGGGAAGTCCGATTTGATTTCGACGCAATGGGAGCGACCCGCTTCGAGAAACTGACGGGCCGCAATCTTCCCACGCCCGGCTCAGGCAGGCAGCACTTTCTCGGTATCATTCTCGACAAAGAGCTGCTCTCGGCACCCGGCATTAATTCAAAGATATCGGGGAGTGGCACTATTAGCGGTGGCATGACCGAGCAGGAAGTTACCGAAGTCGTCAACGTTCTCGACGCCGGAAGTTTGCCCGCCGCGCTGAATTCTGTTCCGGTGAGCGAAGAGGTAGTGAGCGCGGGAATTGGCGCCGCTACGATTACTCAGGCGACTAACGCGATGCTTGTATCAATGCTGCTCGTCGTCGCCTTCATGATGCTCTATTATCGCTTCGCCGGCGTCGTCGCCGTTCTCGCGCTGGCGCTCAACGTGTTATTGGTGCTTGGCATCATGGTGCTGATTGGGGCCGCGTTCACGCTGCCCGGTCTTGCCGGATTGGTGTTGACTGTTGGTATGTCGGTCGACGCCAACGTGCTAATTTTCGAGCGTATTCGCGAAGAAATGAATCGGGGGGCTTCGCTCCGCATGGCGATTCGCAACGGATTCGCGCGAGCAACAACGACGATCATCGACGCCAACGTGACCACGCTGATTGTCGGTGTCGTGCTCTACACAATCGGAACCGATCAGATCAAGGGCTTCGCCGTTACGCTGGTGCTCGGCATCGTCATGAGTATGTACACGGCTATCTTCTGTTCGCGACTCGCTTTCGACATCGCCGAGCGTCGCGGATGGCTCAAGACTCTCCACATGTCGCGCCTCATTGGCGACCCGGGCATCAACTTTCTCGGCATCGCGACGCCCTGCATTGCTGTTTCGGTAGCTTGCATCGTCGTGGGCTTGTTCGGTGTGTACCAGCGTGGCAATGGTATCTTTGACATCGACTTCACAGGGGGCACATCAGTAACGCTGGCGTTCGACGAGGGCCAAGCGATGGAGTTCCGCGACGTCCGCAAAAAGCTCGAGCAATCGGAACTGGGTAGCCAGAACTTGCAAGTCGTGCAACGCGGCATCGATGCATTGTCGTATACCGTCGATTCGGCCGAACAATCGGTCGAAGCTGTGCAACAGATTATCGCCAAGACTTTCGGCGAGCGACTCGCGACCTATGAATTGAACGTCAAAGATATTACTCCATTCGAGTCAGACGGGCTTTCGGGCACGCAAGCCACGCTGGCGTTTGGTGAGAAGGGTAACGATATCACCGCCACGAGCTACGACACGGTCGCCGCGCGTCTCGAAGCCGCGCTCGCAGCGACTGGCTTCACCGGCGTGGTGCCGATTATCGCCAACGAAGAATACACAACTGGCAGCAGCCAGCGATTTAATTTGTGGGAAGTGAAGCTCGGGCTCGACCCGTCGGCAGCACAGCAGGTCTTCGACAACATGCAGTCGAACATGAATTCGTCACCCGTCTTCCCGCTTGCTAACAAGATCGGTCCCCGCGTTGCTGGCGACCTCAAAGAGACGGCCCTCTACGCTATTGGTGTGAGTCTATTGGGCATTGTCGCCTACATTTGGATCCGCTTTCAAAAGCTTTCTTACGGTATCGCGGCCGTCATCGCGCTGATCCACGACGTGCTGTTTGCTCTTGGGATTGTGGCCACCAGTGCGTGGCTCGCCGACGCGGTGCCGGCATTGGCAACGTCGCTTCAGATCGACGCATTCCAGCTTAGCCTGCCAATTGTCGCAGCGTTCCTCACGATTATTGGTTACTCACTCAACGACACGATTGTTGTGTTCGACCGTATTCGCGAAGTCCGAGGCAAGAGCCCTCGCTTGTCGGCTGAAATGATCAACAACAGCATCAACCAAACCCTTAGCCGCACCTTGCTCACTTCGCTCACGACACTGATCGTGGTCGCGATTCTGTTCTGGTTTGGTGGCTCAGGTGTGCATGGATTCGCGTTTACGCTGCTCGTCGGCATCGTCGTCGGTACTTACAGCTCGATCTGCATCGCGTCGCCGGCCCTGCTGTGGCTCGAAGGCCTCGAATCGCCCGCTCCCTCTGGCTCTGGTAGCACGGCAAAGAAAGTCACAACGCAAAAGCCCATGGGTGGAGCCGAAACGGCCAAATGATCGAGATTTGCGAACCGCTCGTCTCGATCTGACGTACTATTTGCGACAGGGGAGGCGAAGTCGCGCTAATCGCCCCGCAAAGTCTGCCGGGCCGTCAAAGCTTCGCAAGACGATTCGATCTGGCTACCTATGCCAAGTCGAATAGGTGCGATAAGTCGAATTCGGCGCCAATCATCAACTTGTTGATGCCTTGGCAGTCGATGACATCCCCGATGGAGGTCTGCTAGCGGGACCAGCCGGCAGACACATCGCGTTCACGGACGAACTCGGTTTTTGCAATTACCAGCGCACTCATGCGCGCTGGAATCATATACTGAGGAACATCGTGAACGACTTTGCGAAAATGGCGTGGGCAACCACGCTGCTTATTCTTGGATACTTGGCCGCGGCTTGGCTCGGCCCCCCTTCGGCGGCAACGACCGCCCGACAAGCTCCTCCCGCCGGATGGAGTACACACCAGCTCACGCCTGTCGATGAGTCGAATCTCGCGGGTGTGAATCCTACGCAGGCGCTCGTGCCGACCGACGCGGCTTCGCTTCAGTTTGAAAATGCTGCTCCGCCATATTCGTCGATCTCTGGAAATCGTCCTTTGGCTGATGAGATTCCCGCGTTGAGGCGCGACCCCGGGCCGCTCGCTGTAACGAGCCAGCCTGCGGCCGGGACGAATGACGCGGAAAATGACCAGTGGTGGTTGTCGGCCGCGGTATCGCGGGCACCTTCGTTTACGCCACCGATGCCCAGCGCGGGTGCTATGGCCAACACCCCGCGCGAACCAGCCCATTGGTCAGACCCCAATGCCACCTCGATCGCCCAGTTGCCACCGCGGACACCAACATTCGACGACGAGTGGCCGCGCGAGCCAGCGGTGGCCCCCCCTGCCCTGCTTTCGAGCGATGAGAATGCCGCCCAGCTTGCGGCAACGCCACCACCACGCACCCTCAGCCCAATCGCTACCGCACCGGGCACAAATGCATTCGCCTTGAATGGGGGCGACGACTGGCGAGCAGGAGAGCCTCGAATCCATGTCGTCGCCGACGGCGATAGTTTGCCTCGACTCGCGCAACGATATCTCGGTAGCTCCGACCGGGCCGAAGAAATTTACGCCGCCAATCGCGGTGTACTCAACAGCCCAAGATTACTTCCGATTGGTGTCGAGCTGACGATTCCCGACGGCAGTCAGGTGAGTGTCTTCGCCGCTAACCCAACCGCTCCACCACGGGCGCGGTTGCAGCCACCGGTTTCGGTTCACACGGGCTATGCACCCAGCCAGAAATAAAGCAACCGCCTACAACACCCATCTTTGCACGTCTTTGCATCTTCGCAAATTAGCGTCAAACAGATTAATCGAGCCGACGTTGCAACCATTCGTGCTCTTTCTCGACAACGTGTTCTCGCAGAAAGTCGGTGATTCGTTTTTCAGCAGCCGCGCCCGCTTCTTTGAGCAGCTTTGTCCCTTGCAACGCGTTGTCGGCCGGTAGGACGACGAGGTCGCGGGTCGCTTCGGAACCTGCTGCTGGTTCGGGGTGATAGTTGTCGAGCTGTCCGTAAATTCGCTTCACGTCGGCGGCGATACCGCGATCGCGCTTGCCGAACATCATCATGAAAGCCACTTGTTGGCGGAGGCCTGGCTGCCGCAGGGCATCTTGCATTGGCACCGCTTTCCACTTCCATTGGGGGGAAACAAGAATAAGGGCCTTCACGTCTTGACCCTGTTTTTGTACCGCCAGCGGTGGATAGCTCCAATCAATCGCCGCCCAATTTACGGCGATGCTCGCCCCCAACCCCGACCCAAGCAGGGTCAACTTATTGAGGTTCAATTTTGCCGCGTCGTTCTTGTCGCGAAGAAACGCGCGAACGGCCGGCATGTCTTGGGTAATCATCGCCGCGTAGTCTTCGCGGTCCAATTTTGCCGCGTCGAGCTCGCGCTTGTTGCCGTTGGGCAAGGTTTGCTTCGTGCTGTCACCATGCCCCCGCAAGTCGACCGTGACGACTGCAAACGAAGGATAACTGTCTTTCTCGCCCGGTTGTTGCAATCGTTTGGCCAGCGAATCGTAGACGCTGCGGGCATCTTTCCAATCGGGTAGCATGACGACCGGCACCGCGTCTTTGCCGGCCATGCTTTCAAAGTACGTAATTGTTAGTCCCACCCCATCCTTGGTCTTGAGCTCGACAGTTTCCGGCTCAGGGGCCTTTTTCGCGCGGGTGCTTTGAGCGTTAACCGGGGCTTGTAGGCTGAGCAAGACCACAGCCAAACCGCAGGCAAATAGTTGTTTTTTCATCTGAAATTCTACTGAATTCGGGTTCAATCGAACGGCAGCCGCCCTGCAGCCACCCTGCGAACTCTATTATAGTCGAAACGTCCAGATTATTCCGCTCCGCAAATATTCGCCAATCTGAACCGGGGTAGCTAGCAATAAGTTGCCAAATGCCGACGAATTGTCGACAATAGAGAGAGTGGGGAAAAACTCCGCCGCTTGAGCTGCGCGACAGTCCTAGTCGGCACAAACCTGGAGTTATTCGCGTGGTGGACAAAATCAAAGGCTGGTGGCGGGAAACAACCGGTGGCGAGTCGCTCGCGCTCGATGGCGAGAGCGGTGCGTGGCTGCTGAGCATGATGGTCCACGTCGGTCTACTTATCGCGCTGGCGATGTTGACTCTGCTGATTCCACAGCCAGAGACGCTGTTGCTCACGACCGTGCCAACGGAGATTCCCGACGAACTGCTCCCCGAGACATTTGAAGTGGCCGACTTTTCGCCCGAAGAGATCGGCGCGCTCAGCGAAGCCGGTTCGGCGAGCGCCGAAGCGGCTGCACCAACCGAGAGCGAAATCTCCGAAATCCTCCAAGATTTGCCCACGGTCACACTCGTCAGCGATCTTCAAGCAATGGAGATCGAGCAACCGATCATGCAAGGGCCCAACTTCAGCGAGACGCTGTTCGTGAAGGGGAGCGGCAACGTCGGCACGACGGGGGCGGCGGGCGCGGTCGATCGCATCACGAACGAAATTCTGCTCGCGCTCGAACAACGCCCCACACTCGTCGTGTGGCTCTTCGATCAATCGGGCAGCCTCGCTTCGCAGCGCGAAGAAATCGCCAACCGCTTCGATCGCATCTACGAAGAACTCGGCGTCTTCGAGGCAGCCAACAACCCTGCCTTTGCCAAGCACGACGACAAACCATTACTCACGGCCGTTGCTTCGTTTGGTGGATCGGTCAATCTTCTGACCGACAAGCCAACCGACGACGTCGCGGCGATCAAGTCCAAAGTCCGAAGCATCAAAGACGATGAAGCCGGAGTCGAAAATGTGTTTTCGGCTGTGACCTACGTCGCCAACGAGTATCGCGACTATCGCACCAAAGCCCCGCGTCGCAATGTGTTGCTCGTGCTGTTTACCGACGAAGCGGGCAACGACACTAACAATCTCGACACGGCGGTGGCAACCTGCCGCAAATACGAAATGCCGGTGTTTGTGGTCGGAGTTCCTGCACCTTTTGGTCGTCGCGAGGCGTACGTCAAATACGTCGACCCCGATCCCAATTACGATCAAACTCCACAATGGGTGGCTGTCGACCAAGGCCCCGAGTCGCTCTATCCGGAGCGGATCAAGCTGGGTTTCTTGGGCCAAGGGACTGAAGACGAGCGAATTGATTCAGGGTTCGGCCCGTTCGGCCTCTCGCGACTGACCTACGAAACCGGCGGTATGTACTTTTCGGTTCATCCTGATCGTGGACTGGGACGACAACTGTCTCGCGGTCGCACGACCCCCATGGCCACCCACATTGCTCAGTTTTTTGATCCCGCCATCATGCGGATGTATCGTCCCGACTATGTGACGATCGAGGAATATCAAAGCCGAGCCGCCGACAATAAATGCCGCGTGGCGTTGGTACAAGCATCCCAGATGTCGTGGACGATGCCCATGGAAGACGTGCGGCTCAACTTCCCGAAAATCGATGAAGCCCGTTTCGCCGAAGATCTCTCGCGTGCCCAGCGAGCGGCAGCCAAACTCGAGCCGCGGCTCATTCAACTGGTCAATGTGCTGCAGCAAGGCGAACAAGATCGCGAAAAAGAGATCACCCTACGCTGGCAAGCCGGCTACGACTTGGCCATGGGGCGAGCACTGGCAACCAAAGTTCGCACCGAGGGCTACAACACAATGCTCGCCCTCGCGAAGCAGGGGCTCAAGTTCGAGAACGAAAACAACGATACCTGGGTGCTGAAACCATCGAGCGAAGTCAGTTCGGGCAGCGTGCTTAGCAAAGAGGCTGACATGGCGCAAATGTACTTAGAGCGAGTTGTCGCCAGCCACGAAGGCACCCCTTGGGCGATGCTTGCCGCCAAAGAATTGTCGACGCCCTTCGGCTGGAAGTGGACCGAAGAGTTTAACAATCTCGTCGCTCGCGAACAGATGGCCGGCAACGGCAACAATAATCCGCAACCAATGATGAACGTGCCACCCAAGAAGCCAACACGACCGGCACCAAAGCTGTAGCTATCTCGGCTTTAGTGATTAGCCGTGGCATCGAGCGCGAAGTCGAGATTGGCTTCGTGTTTGTAGAAGAAAACGGCGACTCGCGTAGCAAGCACGTCGACGAATTCACGTTGGAACCGTTCGACTGGTTTGTCTTGCGACGGTATCGGGCTATTGGCCGGGAACAGAACCTGGCCCAATTCATGGTCCCAAATGAGGTTGCCTTTGTCGGCCATGTCGTAAACGGCGAACGACACGCTGGCATCGCCCTGATAGAGCGTCGATCCCTCATAGAGATCAAAATTCTCCATCTCAATCACGAGCACCAGGTCAGCTTCGACAGCTTTACCGAGGTCGCGAAAGTCGTCGCTATCGGTTTCGTCGAGCCATTCTTCGACTTCGCGCGGATCGACGACATCGATCTTCGGCACGTTCTCGCGTAGCAGCCGGGCGACACTCTTGGTCATCTGTCGCGATGCCGACGCATAGCGATACTCGGTGGCGACGGGGGGACGGCAAAGTACGACAACGCGCTTTTGCTCGAGCGCCTTGCATTCGGCTTGCACCACATTGCCCCCATCCCACAGGTAAAAACCCGAGGCGAGTAGCAGGTGCAAGCAGCCAGCTGACGGCAGCAATGTGAAAATCGCCAGGGCGAAGGTGCCGTAGCGAGTGACGCGCGAAATTTGCATCGGAGAACGTTCCATCGTTGCTCCCGGGGAGAAAAGTTTGGTCGCTGTCGAGCGGCCCGATGGAATCGAGGGCCACTCAAATGTGTTGTCAGTTCATACCTTGTCAATTCACCATGCCGGGCAACACACGCACTATCCATTCAAATAGCGCGAGGCAAACCACCGTGGCGACGAGAAGAAATATCAAGTTCGCCTGGGGGCGTAAATAGCACCATTGTCCGATGCTACCGCTGGCAATCAGCCAGCCGGCCGTGGGCAGCGCCAGCGTCGCAAGCAATGTGCCAGCCACGTTGGCCGCGAGTGCTTGGCGCAATTGCCCCTTGGCGGTGTGGGCCCAAGCTGTGGTCATGCCGCACGTCGGACAGCGAATGCCCCACATTCTGACGACACCACACGCGGGCAGGCCCAGTTGCTCGTGTGTGCCCATGCCGCTGGTGTTGGGGGCAAGCGTGGCGGCGAGGGCGAACAGCGATAGCAAAATGGTTCCCAGCGAAGTTGATGTGCACCGTTCAAGCCAATTCAAGCGTGCAGCAGACATTGGTACAAAATACCACAAGCGAGTCATTTTTTGGAACTAGTGGTTACGGCCCGTCAAGTTACAATTGGCAAGCTGTCGGCCAATAGAACCCCAACGAATACATTGGAATCGCCACTCACGTGACTCAAGATCATAAAACAGCCTACGAAACACCACGCGAAAGCTTCTTCCAGGACTTTCTCAAACTCGACGACTGGTGCGCCATTTGGTGTGGCGGATTTCTACTGACAACATCGCTGCTGTTGGTCTATATTTTTGGCGCCGACACGCTGAAACACTACCTAGCAACGCCCGCCAAGTGGCGCGACTCGCCCCTTGCTGCGTTTTACGATGGCAACACCAACGGCGGTGCGCCCGCAACTCCACTCATTGGCATCGTCATCGCGGCCTGCGTGTTGGGTGGGCTATTCGCGCTCATCCAAACACTCCGTGGTGCGAATCCGCTAAAGTACATCGCAGCATTTATCCCGGTGTTTCTGCTCGCAACGCTTGCCTATTTGCTCGCGGGACAGGAATTCATTCGCTCACAAAACTTGGAATACGCTCTGTGGGCACTGCTCGTCGGGCTCATCATCAGCAACACCGTTGGCACGCCCAATTGGCTGAGGCCGGCGATACTCACCGAATTCTATATCAAGACGGGGCTCGTGTTGCTCGGAGCCGAAGTGCTCATGAATCGACTGGTGGCCCTGGGACTGCCCGGCATCGGGGTCGCTTGGGTCGTGACGCCGATTGTACTAATCACGACCTATTGGTTTGGCCAGCGTGTGCTGCGGATGGAGTCGCGAAGCCTTAATATGGTGATATCGGCCGACATGTCGGTTTGCGGTGTGTCGGCTGCCATTGCCACGGAAGCCGCTTGTCGGGCGAAGAAAGAGGAACTGTCACTCGCCATCAGTTTGTCGCTGACGTTCACGGTCGTTATGATGGCCGTCATGCCGATGGTGATTCGGGCGATGGGTCTCAATGAGTATGTCGGCGGCGCCTGGCTAGGGGGCACCATCGACTCAACCGGCGCGGTCGCCG
>JBGSWC010000434.1:0-34710 GCA_041752635.1 Pirellulales bacterium
AATTTTATAAACTTCCACGCGCTGTCACGGCGCTCGCGAAAACATTCCCCCAGCGGCTCTTGGAGAATTCGGCCTGCGGACTCATGATGCCCTACACGGTCGGCGCGGGGGTCCACATTTACTGCTCGGCCGTGTTGGAGAAAAAAATGTAGGCCGCGACAAGCGTGCGCAGTTCCGACACCAAAGTAAGTTGGAAGTTATTCCGACAAGTTTCTAAAAAAGAACGCCGATCAATTGCCCGAGCCGGAACAGCGCGAGTACGCCCGTTCCAGCCTGCATCGAATCACTAAACACATGAACGAATTTACAACTGTGGCGAAAGTGGGCGACATCACCGAAGGGCAGGGGGAGAGTTTCGTAGTCGATGGCCGCATGGTGGCTGTGTTTCTGCACAAAGGTGAGTACCACGCTATCGACGACCTCTGTCCCCACATGGGGGCGTCGCTGGGCGCGGGGGCGGTCGACGAAACCGGAGCCGTGACCTGCCCTTGGCATGCGTGGCGGTTCAGCGTCTGCGACGGCAAGTGGTGCGATAATCCGAGGCTCGGCGTCGACACGTTTGAGGTTCGCGTCGAGGGCGAAGAGATTCAAGTCAAGATCGATGATAAAGGGGAATGACGAACAAGATCGTTTATTTCGTCATTCGTCATTCGTCAATCGAGCTTCGTCATCGCTTATTCTTCACTTTCCACGACCCTGATCGGCTTGACCTTCACGTCAATTGTTTGGTCGATTTTGGTTTCGATTGCTTGCTCGCCCATTTTCATTTGCATAGTGAACTTCTGTTCGACGTGTGACGCGGCGAGCCGCCCCGCTTCGCGGTCGAACAGCACTTCGCCGTCGGTGCTTTGGGCGGTTACTTTGAAATCGGTCGGCATGGGCATCGCAGGCTGTTCTGGCACATCGGCGTCACCTATGTCGTCTGCCTTTTCGTCTTTCATAAACTTCATTTGAATTTCGGGCGTAAAGGTCTCGAAAGTCTCGCCCCCCACTTCGGTCGTTCCCACATAAGTGAACTTCGAGGTAACGACTTGCTTGCCAAACATGGGGTTCTTAATCTCGATGGTGGCTTCGTCCGATTCACCTTCGACAAGCTCGCCGGCCGGAAACTTCATGCTCGATTGCTTACTGATGTTGGCCAAGCCTTCAGCGGTGGCGAGTTCACCCATCATCTGAGCACCCGGCGCGTCTTGCAGTGCTTTCACAAACTTTTCTGGTACTGTCGCTTCGAGCACTTCGCCTTGCGGAGTCATTACCACGCGAATTTGGCATTCCGACATCGCTTTGAGCGTCGGCGCGACCATCGCCGCGATCCCCTCGGGTGCTTCGTCGCTGTCGGTGTCGTAGCTAAACGACTGACCGCCCGGCATGCCCATCGTCATTTTGATGCGGTCGAACTCTTGAACGATTGTTGCATTCCCTTCGGCGTTCACGTCTTCGACAGTCCAGAACATGTTCATCTCTTGGTCCATCGTTGTCGTGATATTTCCCGCTCGTCCACCACCGCCAACCGAAATGTTGTTGGTCATTTGTTGTCGCACGTCGTAGCGAAAGCGCTCGCCCTTGTTGAACTTCCACCTCAGCGGCTCGGCAGCCGAAACGGTCGCAGCCACTGCGAGCAAGCAAAGCAAAGCCGTAGCCAGAGTGGCAACACGTCGGAACCGCGTGAGCAAGCAGACTTTTCTGAAGCGATGCATGAGAGACTCTCCCAAAAAAATTGATTGAAAACGGTAGCCGATGCGGCAACGTTTCGAAGTCATTGTAGGCTGCTTCCCGAATTCTTGCGAATCTGGCTACAAGGCAGCACTTGCTAAACCTCGAACTTAAAGCCCGGGTTTGGCGTAATTGGCTCGGCTGTGGTTTGCTTACTAATTGCTTCGCCCCAGGCGGCCGCATCTTGGGCGATGATCGGCCAGGTATTGTAGTGGCATGGCGCGACCCGCTTGGGGAGCAGCAATCGCGTTGCTTCGATGCTATCGGCCGGCCCCATCGTGAACCGGTCGCCAATCGGCAGCACGGCGAGATCGAGCCCCACTTCGCCGATTCGCTTCATGTCGCTGAAGAGTGCCGTGTCGCAAGCAAAGTAAATCCGCTTGCCTTCGATTTCGAGCAACCATCCACAGGGAACTCCGCCATAGCTGCCATCGGGCAAACTTGAGCTGTGAAACGCCAGCGTTTGTGTCGCACGGCCGAAGGGTTGATCGACACCTCCCCCTTGGTTCATGCCGATAAGCTTGGCTTCGTCGACCCCATGCGAACCGAGCCAATTGGCGACCTCGAAACAAGCCAGTATCGAGGCACAAGTCCGCTTGGCAATCGTCGCTGCGTCGGCGATGTGATCGAAGTGGCCATGCGAAATGAGCATGAAATCACATTCGACCGCATCGGCTTTAATCGGCGCGGTGGGCGAGTCGTTAAAGAAGGGATCGATCAAAATTCGATGCTCAGCCGTCGCGATGAGCCAGGTGTTATGTCCGTACCAAGTGATTTGCATAACTTTCTTTCTGTAGCCACCGTCGCCAGACGGTGGACTGCCAACAAGTTCGATCCACCGTCTTGGCGACGGTGGCTACATTCGATTACGCTCGCAAGATCGCGTTCATATTTTTCTTATAAGCTTCGACGCCCGGTTGACCGTAGGGGTTGATGCCAATGAGCCGTCCTTCGGCCACCGTGGCGAGCATCATCATTTGAAATAGCTCGCCCAGCGATGCTTCGTTGAGCTTCGGGACTATAACGTCGGCTGTCGGGCGGCGGTCCTCGGCATACGCTTGATTGGTCCCGGCGATGGCGGCCGACAATATATCGGGGAGCGTCTTGTCGGCCAGCCCATTCAGGCCATCTTGGTTTCGATCACTTGCGCCGATCGCCAGCGGTTCGCGATCGGCCCCTTCGACGATGACGTTCGTAATTAACTTGTCGCGCTTGCCTTCTTGGTGCTGCTGTCCACGCGAGTGAAGATCGCGAGTGTTGACGATTGTTAGTGGCAGGGCACCTTGTTCGTTTTTGCCGAGGCTCTCGGCCAACAGTTGGTCGTACCACAACCCAAATGCTTCGAGGCGTTTGCCCCAGGTCGAGAGGATACGAATATCGCACCCACAGAATTTCTCGAGCGCATGACAAACGCCGACATAGTCGAGCACGACGTTCTTGCCGGGACCAAGCTGCGCGAAATGCTCGTTCATGCCCGCGGCGCCGGCGAGCACTTTTTCGATGTCGAGTCCCATGATCGCCGCCGGCAATAAGCCAACCGCCGAGAGCACGCTAAAGCGTCCGCCGACACCGTCGGGGACGGGGAATATCTCGGTGCAACCAATGCTTTTGGCCAAGTCGAACAGCTTGCCGCTGGTGCCGGTGACGGGCACGACATATTTAGCGAGATCGGCCTGGCCACCGAGCGATTTGGTGAGTTCGCGCAAGAGGATGCGAAATGAGGCGGCCGTTTCGAGCGTGCCGCCACTCTTGCTGATAACAACGATGCCCCATTTTTCACCGCTCTGGAGTACATCGATGAGACCTTGCAGGGCGTCGTTGTCGACGTTGTTTCCCTCGAAATAGATCGCAGGGCGTCCGCCACGTCGGGCTTTCGACAGCTCGTTGTAGTAGGGGTGGCAACATGCTTCGAGGCAGGCCCGCGCGCCCATGTATGATCCGCCGATGCCCAGCACGACAACGCGATCGACTTCGCCAGCCAAGCGATCGGCCGTTGCCCGAATACGCCCCAGTTCGCTATTTGCGCCCTCGCTCGCGAGTTCATTGAGCAGCCGATTGGGGAGCAGATGAAACCCAGCGTCGAGCGGCTGTTTCTCGGCCGGCACGTCACTACCGGCGGCCCACGTTTCGGCGTCGGCGAGCACCTCTTTCTGGGCCGCTGTCAGGTCGGTCTTCAGCGAGTTAAGCTCATCGACCGTGATGCCGCCAGGTTGCAGAAAGACACCATCGGGCTTGTATTGTAGTGTGATCATTTGTCACCTTTGTGGCGGAATATGGCAAAGCGCGATTGTACCGAACCACCGCCCAATTGGAACCACGGCGACGCAGCAACCTACGACCCTTGCGAGGCTGCGGTACGCGCGCGACGATAATCGCTCTGTCGATCCCCTTAAAAAAGAGAGAAACTCATGGATATCCACAACCTGACCCGCGACTTGTTCACCAAGAACGACTCAAAAATTGTGATGCTTGTCGGCGACGGTCTGGGAGGATTGCCGCAGCAGCCAGGGGGTCTCACCGAACTCGAAACGGCCAAAACGCCCCATCTCGACAAGCTGGCTCGCGAGGGGGTTTTGGGTTCGGGCATCCCCGTCCTGCCGGGCATTAGTCCCGGCAGCGGCCCTGGCCACCTGGGGCTGTTTGGCTACGACCCGCTCAAGTATCAAATCGGCCGCGGTGCTTTGGAGGCGACCGGCATTGGATTTAAACTCGAAGAGGGAGACGTCGCCATTCGCTGCAACTTCTGTACGCTCGACGCCAAAGGCAACATCAGCGACCGCCGCGCGGGGCGGATTCCCAGCGAAGAGTCGGCACCGCTGGCGATCAAGTTGCGTGAGGTATCGATTCCCGGCATCGATATTTTCGTCGAGCCGGTGAAAGAACACCGCTTCGTTGTGGTGCTTCGCGGTAAAGGACTGGCCGGCAACGTCGACGACACCGATCCCCAGGCAACTGGTGTGCCGCCACTCGCTCCGGTGGCGACTAATGACGACAGCAAGAAGACGGCCAGCGTCCTCGCCGAGTTCGTCAATCAAGCACAATCGCTACTCAAGGGACAGCCGAAGGCTAACGGGTTGACTCTCAGGGGCGTCGCCTCCAAGCCGAGCCTGCCAACCTACGAAGAGGTCTACGGACTCCGCGCCGCCGCGATTGCCGTCTATCCGATGTACAAAGGACTCGCGCGTCTCGTTGGCATGGATGTGGTCGGCGAAGCAACCACGCTCGATGAACAGATGACCGAACTCGCGCGACAATGGGACAACTACGACTTTTTCTTCATCCACTTCAAGTACACCGACAGCACCGGCGAAGATGGCAACTTCGATGCGAAGGTCAAACGGACCGAGGAGCTCGACGCCTGCGTTCCGAAGATCATGCACCTCGGCCCCAGCGTGTTCATTTGTACCGGCGACCACAGCACCCCGGCGATGCTCGCCAACCACAGTTGGCATCCCGTACCAACGCTGCTTTGGGCCAAGAACTGCCGAACTGACCGCTGCGAATCGTTTGGCGAAGCAGAGTGTTTGAGGGGCGGTCTTGGTCAGTTTGAGGCCAAGTATCTGATGACTTTGGCACTCGCGAACGCCGGGCGGTTGCAGAAGTTTGGGGCGTGATGCAATCGCTGAGATCGGGATATTCGATTACGTGTAGTTTCACCATTCGATCTGCGAACATAAAGGAAACCTACGATGTCGGTTCCAAAAGACGACTGTGAGCAATTGCTAGGAGCCGTTATGCCTTTCGCTGAACAAATGCTATCGGAACACGGCGCGTTCCACCCATTCGGTGCATCGATGATGCAAGATGGTGAGATTGTCTCGAATGCTGCGTACGTGGGCGACGATGGCGATAGTGAGGAAGTGATCGAAATGCTCCTGGCCGGATTTCGATCAAGTGCAGTAAAGGGAGAAATCAAGGCGAGTGCCCTAGTGTACGACATCCGAACGATTCCGCCTGGCAAAATTGACAAGCAGGACGCTATCGCGGTCAACTTGGACCACAGTGAAAATTATTCTATCGTCGTGATGTTTCCATACTCCATTTCCGAGCAGCACGGTTTGCTAATCGAAGACGCTTTTGCATCAGCTGGCGACGCGGAAATATTCTCGAAGTAGTCGCCCCTAAATGCCCAAGCCAAAAACTCATCCTCATCGGCGGACCCAACGGCGCGGGCAAAACGACGCTCGCACGCGTATCCGTGTCGGTGACTGGGTTGTATTATCTCGGTGCCGACGCCATCGCCGAGCAGCTTGCACCACACGATGTGGCGAGTGTGCAAGTCGAAGCGGGACGACGATTTGTCGAAACGCTGGTCGCGAAGATAGAAGCTCGGGAGTCGATGATTGTCGAGTCGACGCTGTCGGGAGTGTCGCTTGTGAAACGATTGGCGGCGGCGAAAGCTCAAGGGTTCGGACTCGAAATGCTGTTCGTTTTTGTCGACACAGCCGAAGTCAGTTTGCAACGAGTCGCTCAGCGTGTTCGTAAAGGTGGCCATCACGTGCCGACCGACGACGTGCTTCGGCGGTTTTCGCGATGTCTGGTAAATTTTTGGACGCGGTATCGCGAATTGGCCGACAAGTGGTCAGTGATGTACAATGGAGCGGATGGGAGATTCGACGTTGCTGAGGGCATGGACGACCAAATGGAGATTTATGACCCAATCCGGTTCGAGCAGTTTCTCAAAGTAGCGGAGGCAGAAAATGGCAATCGGTAAAGTGGCTCGCGATGGTCAAACGCTCGAAGAATGGCACGAGGAAGTGTCACAAATCGCAAAACGGGCTTTCGCCAAGGCACAAGAAGAAAGCCGGCAGCTCGGGGTTCCCAACGTCTATTGCATTGATGGGCAGATCATGTATGAGCTCCCCGATGGATCGCTCTCGCCCGAGGATCCTTGGCCAGCGATGCAAGCTGAAAAGGCTGCGCGCGAGCAGATGGGCTAAGCACGCGGCGGCTAAATTCACTAGCTCGCGTCTATTGCGATAGCTTTCCCGCGAAGCCCATTGCCTCGAACGCCGTCGCTTTCAACGGGTCGACAAATTTTACGCCCGCGACTTCTTCGTAGGGCATCGCCACAAAACGAGCCCCCAACGTGTCGGGGTTGGCTCGCTCTAGCAGCACCATCGACTCGGCCAGCATGAATCCCTTGAACGGGTTCACCTCACCCTGCCGCGAAAGCACGATGCCGCGACGAGCGACGTCGGTCGGCCATTTAGCGAACAGCGTGCGATAAGTGTCGGCAATCGTCATTGGTGGGGTCTCGCTTTTCAAGAGGCTGTCGGTCGGACTTCAAAAAGTAGCTTGCCAAAGCAACGAAGGAAGCACATCGGCCGAAAACTATCGCTTCGGCCGATTACAGCGGATATACTGCTTGAGGGAATCGTCCACCGGGAGCCTACCGCCATGCGTCTTGTTTTTGCAATGTTTGTCGCCATTCTGCTGTCGGCCACCGCGGTGGCCGAAACGGGCCAACCAGTCGCGGTCCGTTGGTGGGGGCAAGGAATGGTTTCGATTGAAACCATGTGGAACCTCCGCGTGGTGATCGATCCCTATAAACTCGACATCGGCTATGACGATCCGAAAGTCGCCGCGGATTTGGTGTTGGTCACGCACGAACACGGCGATCACAACAATGTCGGCCTAGTTGCTAAGGGTGGCGGGGAAGAACCGTTCGTCGCTCGCGGTCTCGACGAAAATGGAAAAGTGCGGGTGATAGAATACACGCTCGATCGTTTACCCAATGCCGAGCGAGCGAGTTGGGAACCGTCGGATGTCGCGTCAACGCCACCATCTGGCAATGCAATCACAGTTCGCAGTATTGCCGCCTGGCACGACAACAACCAAGGGAGCGAGCGCGGCGCTACAGCCCTGTTCGTCGTTGATGTCGATGGTGTGCGAATCGTTCACTGTGGCGATCTGGGCCAGCATCAACTCACAGACGAACAACTCGAATCGCTAAACGCTTTGGCCGGGGGTGTCGATGTGTTGCTGTTACCGGTCGGTGGCAAGTACACGATCGACGGTAAGCAAGCGATGGCCATCGTCGAACAGGTGCATCCCCGCTTGGTCGTACCGATTCACTACAAGACCGATGTGCTGAAGATTCCGCTAGCGACGTCCGAAGATTTTTTGAAGGCCGCCAGCGAAGGGTGCGCGATCGCAAAACCTCGTGGCAACACCCTGGCGGTCGCGAAGGAAGTCGCCAGCGGTGAAGTGGCGACGACAGTTGTGCCGCTCGCCTATCGCCCTTGGCCCATGCCCGATGAATTGGCGGCACTGTTAGAGAAGAAAGAACAAGCAAGTCGAGCGTCGCAAGCGGTGTTCGCAAAGCTCAGTCCGACCCAACTCAATTGGCAACCACCAAACGGCACCCACACCCCCCGATGGAATACCGAGCACATGATGGGACGTGAACTGCTGTTCTTCTCGCAGATTTATCACGCGGTCGATCCAACGATCCCCGTCATCGACCTCAATCCCAAACAAATGCCACCCGACTACGTCGCCGCCCACCCCGATTGGACCGGCGCCGAAGAGGCCCGACAAACCGAGCGTGTGACCGCGTTCACCCGCCGATTTTCGTATCTGCTGGCTGACTTGCCGCTCGACAAAAAGGCCCCCGACAGCTTCTGGACGCCACGAAAACTGCTGCTTCAAATGGACCGTCACTACAACGAACACACTGCCAACGTCGAGAAGAAGTTCGAACTCGAGGGGTGGCCGACTGAATAGAACCACGCAGCATTTGCGTTCCAGCTTACGATCGACAAGTCATTCTCAAATTCGTAGCGAGTACATGCCATGACTAGATCGAACATGGTTGCCGTGATTTGTTGCTTGCTGTTCGTGGCTCCACACGTTGAGGCCTTCGACCACTTTGCCGACGGCTTTGGCTCCAAATGGGGGCCCGATCCAAACGCGGGGAGTGCGGCCGTGGTAACGTGGGGATTCATGCCCGATGGCACAACGGTCGATCCGACGTTTGAACTCGACCCATGGAACCATCCGGGCGAAACAGGCTTTGACGGGAACAGCAACATCAGTAGCTTGCGCGAGCGGATCGATGTCACGCTGGGGCATGGAACCGGAGCATTCGATGCCGCACTCATGCGGGCGATGGAAACGTGGTCGAAAGTGGCCAACATCACATTCATTGGTCCGGTCGAAGATCCCGGTTTGCCGTTCCCTTCGTCGGGAGCAACGACTCCCGACATCCGCATCGGTGCGTTCATGCCGGCCGCTGATCACTCGTTCAACTTCTCGGGCGCGGTTGGCTTTGGTCCGCCTGGTTTCGGGCCTGATCCCCTGGCGGGCGACATCATCTTTAACCTAGGCGCGACAATCGACATCGTTGCGGGCGTTGAAGATGTGACGCCGATTCCCACGTTTCCCCTGTTCGTGAACGACCTTGAAGGGCTGTTCTTGCACGAACTGGGCCATGCGGCTTTCGGACTGGGGCACCCTCCCTGGGAAGGAGAAGACCCCGACCAACGGGTGATGTACGTCGGCGAATTCGGCAATCCCAACGCACCGCCTGGCTTTGAGACGATCAATCGCCAGCTACACGAAGACGATATTGCCGGAGCCCAGTTCGTGTACGGTGCCCGTGGCGATTTTAATGGCGACAACCTCGTCGACGCCGCCGACTACACCGTGTGGCGCGACAACCTGGGTGGGCTGTACGACGCCGACGACTATCTCGCATGGCGCGAGAACTTCGGTCGCGTGAGGCCGACGGTCGACGAAGTCTTGTTTGTGCCGGGAGCCCTGGCAGTGCCGGAGCCGACGGGGTGGGTTATGGTAGTCTTCGCGTTAGGCACGTTCGCCGTGGCTACGCATCGCGATGCGTCGACAACGCAATAGAAAAAGCGACCTCGGGTCACCGTCCGAGGTCGCTCTAGCTGGTGTTGGTCAAAGTTGCCGAACGAAACTTCCCTAGCAGCGATTCATGCGGCGAGTCGCCGCGCCGATACCACACGCCAGTGCGACGACCAGAACTATCGAACCGGGCTCGGGCACAGCACCTCCACCCGATGCAAGGCTTCCGCTCGTGAGCAGTGCGACGAAGGGATCGATGTCAAGCGTGTCCACAACCATGTCCAAGTTGATGTCACCGACAGCGAGTGGGTCAACATCAGGAAACGCCGTCGCATAGGCGGCAGGATCAGTGAGCAGCAGCACAAACGGGTCGATGTCGAGTGTGTCAACGACTCCATCATTGTTTGTGTCGCCAAGCAGAGCGGCTAGAGGTGCGAGAGGATTTGCGAAATCGGCCCAGGCAAAGTAAAAGTCGGTGTCGACCATACTAAACTCATTGCCAAAAACGTCGTCGGGGGTCGCACTGGTTGTCGAGATCAACTCACGTGCTTCGATAATAAAATCGCCCGATACGCTATCGTATTCGTACGAAAGAAATGACCGCGAACCGATGGTCGACGATGCGCCGAGCGTATCAGCAACCGAAAGAAGCAGGGTTCCGTCGTCTTCGGCCTTCTTGGTTTGTCCGTCGTCCTCGAAAATGCTCAGTGCGTACCGGCCAGTGCCGGTTCGCGTGAGATCGAAGAAGCCGTCACCCGCAGCGTTAATCGACGCACCAGTGTCGCCATTGATGTTGCCACCGATTAGGTTTTGGGCATCGTAGGGGATATAGAGGAACTGAAAGTCATTGCCAGAATCGAGGTTTGTTTGTCCGGTCGTATCTGCGTCTTCATCAAGGCGAATGGTAGTGGTCCATCCTCCGCTTCCGTCTGCGAATGCGGAAGTAAGCCGCGTGGTGCTCGACGAGTTCGAAGCAGCCACAAACAGCATTCCGTCACCCGCCGAGTCAACGCCCGGCAACTGTACGGTGGCAATTCCGCTGTTCCAAGAGACGGTCGACGCATGGATACTGTCGGCCGAAGCCGCGAAGGTTGCCGCGCCGTTCGCCGCACCATTTACCCAAGCGCCGACCCAACCTTGCTCGTACGGGAAATAGGCGGTAGCCACGTTGAACGAAGCTTCGTGCCGACCACCTGCTGCACCGACGGCGCCGGTCTGGAGGTCGCTCGAGGCACTCCCCCCGTTGGCAAAGACTCCGTCATTCATACGGAAGCCCCAGCCTTGGCCAAAACCGACGTTGAAATACGAAACGCCATAAATCGTGCCGACTGGTTCTGGTGAGCCAAAATCAGAGACTGTGTAGCCATCGTCCACCCCGTTATGGCGCGTCGTTGCCAAGAGTGCGCCGGTTTCGTAGTTCACACGCCACGCGAGAGTCGAGAGGTCGTTGGACGAGGTGTCAATCGGATTGGCTGTATTCGTATTCGCTGCTTGATAGTTGTCGACAAAGTCGTTGGGAGGATAGTAAAGCGGATCGTTAGGGTCAAAGGGGCCAATCGAGAGAGCGGTATCGCCGCTATTATTTCTCGACGAAGTCCAGGCGATCGGTCCAGCCGAAGGGAACGTGATCTTGAGAAGGTCTTCGCCCGCGCCGTCGAAACTGACGCCGGGGAATGGCTGAATGTTGATGTTGGCCGACGTTACAGTGGTCGGGAACGTGCCCGGTGCATCGAATCCCGACAGTAGTCGGAAGCTGGGATCAGAGGTGGGCGGTGCATCTGCGAATGTCATCGCAGTCGGCGACGCGACGAACAAGAGCGTCGCTGCGGCTCTTAAGAATCTCGTACTCATCGTTGCAGTCTCTTTCTGGAAAGGGAAAAAAGGTGATTCTCTATCGTTCTTTAATTCGCATTCACGACCTGCCCGTCTGATCGATGGGCAATTTGATTTAATAACTGCCACTCGATGTCGTAATCCATCGTGTGAACCGAACCGTCGGCGTAGACACAATTCATTCCGCCGGGATGTGCCGAGCCAAAGCAGAAGCCGTAGTCGCGATTCGATAGCTCGGTATCGTCGCCGTCGGGTCGCAGCGGATAGGCCGTCGATCGCATCTGATCGGGATCCCAGCCATCCGACCACCCCCGGTCGTCGTGCCACTGGCCTCCTTCGTAGTCGTTGGGGTGGAGTCGTTTCTCACCGATCATGAGCGTGTTGCTCAGTCCATCGGTGATTTGCGCCGTGCGGGTGGGCCGAGTATTGCCGCGCGGGCCAACGGGCCCCTGTTCAGCGTCGGGGGGATTGTAATCGGTGCGAACAATGACGCCATAGAAGTTGAGATTGCTAGTCACGCTAAAAATGGCGCTACCGGCGTTGCCGCCCCAAAACGAGGCTTCTTTTGCGTAGGTAATCGTTTGCACGATTCGCGGCGGCAGGTGACTGAGGCTGGCCAAATCGACTGGCGTCGAACCGGCGTAATCGCTCAACCAGCGCCGACTGTTGTCCGAAGCGATTGCACTGGTGGGGCCCCGACGTGAAGGACAAAAGTAAAGCCCGACCGAAGCTGCCTGAATCGCGGCCGTCGTATCGAGTGAGTGGATGGCCCCTTCTTCGAGGAAGGGCAGAATTTGATAAGACCAGCCAAGTCCCTGGGTTGCCGGACCGTTCGCGCGGCCACCCTGTTGATAGTCCTCGATCTCGGGCCAAGGGGTATTTCCGCCTGTGGGGAAGACTTTGTAAACGTCGAGGTGATTGTGAATCGCCAAGCCCATTTGCTTGAGCTGGTTCTTGCACTGCGTCCGCCTGGCGGCTTCGCGTGCCGACTGCACCGCGGGCAGCAGCAAAGCAACAAGTATGCCAATGATGGCGATGACAACTAAGAGTTCAACGAGCGTGAAACCGAAAGGTCTCTGCAACGCGCTAGACAAACGCGGCGATGTTTCGACAGCGCCCGGATTCCTGACAACGCGACCATTGCGGTGCGACATCGCCGACATTCCTTGTGAGAAAGTAACTCCCTCTTCGCGTGCCCGTGATTCTAAAGTTAATTTATGAAGAAATGAAGAAGTGTTGGTGCATTTTTCAGGAAAAAATTCGCCGACGGACTCGAGGTCCGTCGGCGAAATTGGTTGCCGTTTTGATGATTTGCCAAAGCGAGAAAGAGAGCGGCTGAAACCGCTCTCAGACTTTGCGAGAATCGATTTATCCTGGGCGAAAACGATATTAAAAATCGTTCCCAACTACCTCGCCACCGTTGCGAGTGAACAGGGCTTTGAGGGTTTCGGGGTCGATCGTGTAAGCAATCGCGTCAACGTGACCGTCGCAGAAACCAGCAAGGAAGACGCCCGCGTGCAGCGGGCCGATGCCCGACATCGGGTCGTCGGCATCGGGGGTGAAGTCAACCGGCTTGGTCCAGGGAACCGCGTGTTCGTCGTCGACTTGAACGATGGCAATCGAGTTCGACGTGCCGTCGGTGATATTCCTTATTCCCATCCCCTTTTTTTGTTTGGGAAAGACTCCCTTATCTCCGCCGACGCCAAGGTAATTAGTTTTGCCCTCGGCCGGGTCGAGCGTGCTGCTCGGTTCGGCGAATACCAGCGGCATCTGCTTGGCAAGCTTCAAGTTGTGTTCGCTGTCCCACGGTTCGTCGAGATGAAACTGGTCGTAGAGTTGCTTCTGTTCAAGATAGGGCAAAACGGCGACACGCCAACTCAATAGTGGCTTACCGTCGGCACTGTAAATCGCGTGAGCGGGGAACGCCTTCGTGGCATCGTGGTAGTTGTGCATCGAGAGCAACAGTTGTTTCATATTATTCATCGACGAATTTAGCCGTGCCGCTTCGCGGGCCGCCTGCACTGCCGGTAGTAACAAGGCAACGAGCACGCCAATGATGGCGACGCTAACCATCGGGTTGCCCCCCAGGTTGGCATCTTCGACTTTGAAAAGTGTGAGCGTGTCGCCATCGACTTGTGGCTCGATCGCGTTGATGTGGGTCTGCATTCGCTGCATGTACTGGCCCAGCGCTTGCTCGACGGTGTCGTCGCTGGCGAGCATCCGTGCGATTTCTTGTTGTTGCTGGGCCTGGCTCATTGCCTTGGCGTCGTTAACGAGATCGACCAGCTTGGCCGCGTCGCCCGGGTCATTGGCGTGCAGCAGTAGTTGCGTCGGACCGTTGCCAGTCAGATTCAGCGAAAGCTCGACATCGCGAATGTACTGTGGCGCGTCGAGGAACTTTCTCGCTTCGGGCGGCACCTCTGCAGTGGCTCCCATTAGGCCCATCGAAATGAGCGGCCGGAGCGTTTCGGTATCGACCATCAGATAGAAGTCGTCGTCGACGGGAGTCGCTGTCAGGCGGTCGAGTACTGGTCCCGTCTGGCTGCTCGGCTTGGCGAACAGCTTCTTGAGCATCGGCATCGTCGCTACGACCAGCGTGTTGTCGTCGGGCAAATAAGCGGCCGGCATTTCGGCCTGCTGTGGTTTATAAAACGGCCGGCCCCCCGCTTCGGCTTTCGTGAATTGGCCCGCAAGCTCGGGCGGCAGTTTCGCCATTACTGATTCCATGTCGACCGGTTCGCTTGTTTTGATAATCGCAGCGCCAAACATCGTTTGGCCCATCGGTGGCTCGATGACCACTTGCACCGATTTCACCTTTGCAGGGTCGATGCCCAGGTACTTGAGTCCGGCCGCCGTGGCGACTTCGGTTGGCAGTAATTCCGCCGCCGGCGACTCCATGAGCCTTTGGGGCTGGAGGTAGGCGACTGCCACTGTCTGGGGTGTGCAGAATCGTGTGTCGACGCCCGGCTTGCCAGTTGGTTCGGGAAGCTGTGCCTGTACGGACGCCACAGGAGCGAGCCACATCAGTGCGGCTAAAAACACGCACAGTTCAGTTTGAATGAATCGTCGCATCGTCGCGTCTCCCACTAGAGATTGAGCTTGTTAACGAACTGCATCCGTCGTTGAGGGTAAGGGGTAGGCTAACCGCATGTCAAGTTTCACCGCGTGGCGGCAAAACGGGTCGGCGACTAAAGTAGACAGATATCGTCACCCCAGCCCAACTTACCTCAATGCAACAATCTATGTTTCGTCGCCGATTCCGTTTTATTGCTTGGCTGCCATTACTTCTATTGTTTTCGGTGCTGACCGACGTGAGAGGGCAGGGGACCGCGGCCGATTATCGCCGTGCCGACGAGCTTGGGCAGCGATTTCGAGGCCATGTCGACCGCGACGAATGCTCGCCGACCTGGGTCACGCCAACGCTGTTTTGGTACGAAACCAACATCGGGCCCGGTGAGCGAGAATACGTAGTGGTTGATGCAGCGAGCGGCACAAGGACGCGACTCTCCGGAATCGAGGAGCTTTGCAAGCAACTGAGCGCCGCAACCAAACAGCAACTCTCTTCGCCCGCCTTGAAACTCGACCAGCTACGTTTGAGTGCCGATGGCCAGTCGCTATGGTTCAAATTCGCGGGCAAGAATTGGCGGTTCGACGAAGCAGCCGGACTGAGCGAATCGCCCGATCGCCCCGACGAATTCCCTGATCCGAGACAACCATGGAATCCTGAGCGAAGGCGGCGCGGAGACCGCGGTCGCCAATCGCGAGCTGAACAAGGCGATACCGCCCGCTGGGAAGTAACGGTCCGCGACCACAATCTCGTGCTTCGCGACCGTGAGGCAGATAGCGAGCGAACGATCACGGCAAACGGTAGTGAAGACAACGCCTACGAATCGCGCGTCTACTGGTCGCCCGACGGAGAGAAGTTTGTGGCGATGCAAACAACCAAGGGAGCCGACCGCCGCGTGTTTCTTATAGAGTCGTCGCCAAAGGATCAGTTGCAACCCAAGCTCGATAGCTATGACTACTTAAAACCGGGCGACGACATACCGCTTCGTCGTCCGCGACTTTTCGCAGCCGAGAGTGGCGAGGAGATTCCCGTCGACAACTCGCTGTTCGAGAATCCTTATCGCCTCGACTCAGTTCGCTGGGCCGATGATTCGTCGCGTTTCAATTTCTTTTACAGCCGGCGCGGCCATCAAGTGAGCCGCATCGTCGCGGTCGATGCCACGAGCGGTGAAGCGACGGCGATTATCGACGAACAGAGCAAAACGTTCATCGACTATGCGAATAAACGGTTCGATCACTATCTCAATGAGTCGAACGAAATCATCTGGATGAGTGAACGCGATGGCTGGAATCACTTGTACTTGATCGACGCCCAGACGGGATCAGTAAAGCATCAAATTACCAAGGGGGATTGGGTCGTTCGCGAAGTCGATTGGGTCGACGATGAGAACCGACAGATTTGGTTCCGCGCAGGGGGGCTCGTGCCGGGCGAAGATCCCTACTACATCCATTACTGCCGGGTCGATTTCGATGGTTCGAACTTTGTGCGAATGACCGATGGCAACGGAACGCACGAGGTTTCTTATTCGCCCGATCGTGAATTCTTGATCAACCAGTACAGCCGGGTCGACATGCCGCCGGTCCACTCGCTGCGTCGCACCAGTGATGGGAGCCTCGTTTGCGAATTAGAGCGAGGCAATGCGTCGCGGCTCGAAGCGGCTGGCTGGATCGCGCCAGAGCCGTTTGTGGCTAAGGGACGAGACGGAGAAACCGATATTCATGGTGTCGTATTTCGTCCGACGAACTTCGACGCGAACAAAAAGTATCCGGTGATCGAGCAAATCTATGCCGGTCCGCATGGGGCCTTCGTGCCAAAGAAGTTTCGCTCGCTGTATGGCAGTCAGGAGTATGCCGAGCTTGGTTTTATCGTCATCGAGATCGATGGCATGGGCACATCGTATCGCAGCAAAGCCTTCCACGATGTGGCTTGGAAGAATCTCGCCGACTCGGGGTTCCCCGACCGCCGGTTGTGGATGGAGGCGCTGGCGAAGAAATATCCCTACGTCGATATTTCGCGAGTCGGCATTAAGGGACATTCGGCCGGCGGGCAAAGTGCGCTCGGAGCCCTGCTATCGCACGGCGATTTCTACGAAGCGGCGGTTGCCAGTTGTGGGTGCCACGACAATCGTATGGACAAAATCTGGTGGAACGAGCTCTGGATGAGTTGGCCGATCGGGCCGCATTACGCCGAGCAATCCAATGTCACGAATGCGCACAAACTTAAAGGTGACTTGCTACTTATTGTTGGCGAGGTCGACAAGAACGTCGACCCGGCCAGTACGATGCAAGTTGTCGATGCACTGATCAAAGCCGACAAAGATTTCGAGCTGCTCGTAATGCCGGGCCGCGGGCACGACACGTCGGGGCCTTACATGACGCGACGGACGCGGGACTTTTTTGTTCGATCGCTCATGGGCGTCGAGCCACGAAACGGTCAAGCTGACAGCGACTAACACGAAAGCCACGTCATGGATGCTGTGAGAACATGCACGGGCTGGGCAGCGATTGTAGCCTGGGGGCTGATTGCCATTGCCTATCTGACGGCGATTTGTGGCACCCTATTCGATACCCGCGGGTTTGGTTTTGGATACGGACCGTACGGGATAGGTGGCCTAGCCAGTGCCGCGATTGTTTGCGGCTTGATTGGGCTCATGCGAGTCGCCCCTTGGTGGTCGCGGCTTGTCGCGTTTGCGCCCGCGACCTTGCTGGGGCTGTTATTGCTGATGATTTTCCCGCCTCGATGGCTCCTGAGTTGGTTCGACACGCCCGGAGTACGAATGTTTGTTACGACCAGCGATCGAGTCGTTGCGCTGACGATCGACGACAGTGTCGATCCGGCGACGACGCCGCAAATACTCGATGTGCTCGCTCAACACGAAGTAAAGGTGACATTTTTCGTCATCTCGAACAGTGCCGAGTCGCATCCTGACCTCATTCGTCGCATCGTGGCCGAAGGGCATGAACTGGGGAATCATCAAACTTGTGACGAGCCCGGTTTCCTGATGCCAGCCGAGTTGTTCGCCGCCGACATTCGCCGCGCGCGCGAAACGCTAAAGCAATATGGTGAAGTACGCTGGCTCCGCCCCGGCGGTGGAATCACCACCGACGCGATGCGCGACGAAGCCAATCGCCAAGGCTATCAGGTCGTACTCGGCTCGGTCTTTCCGCTCGACTCCCATATCGCTTCAGTCAACTTTGCTGCGGGCTACGTCGAACGACGGGCGTTTCCTGGTGCAATCATTGTGTTGCACGATGGGCCCGGACGTGGCGAGCGGACGGCGGAAGTGCTGCGGCGTGTGCTGCCTCGGCTCAAGCAGGCTGGCTTCGGTGTCGTTCCTTACGGTGAATTGTAACGACATACAAAACACGCGAAAAAAAGTCTTACGGTTGCTGTTTGACCACGATCAGCGGCCTGGCGTCGCGTCCCTTGGCAACGCGGCTGTAGCTATTCGAATACCACTGCGACTTCAATTTGTCTTCGGAGATCAATTGCAGCCCAGGTGATGGTTGATTCGGATTCCGTAGAACAAATTGCTTGTTGTTGACGTTGTAGCCGACCACCAGAAGCGTGTGTCCGACTCTGGATTTTCTGTCGCCGCGACCGCGGAGATAGGTAAAGTCGATCACCACAGGTTCGCCATTGTCGATGCGCTGCCTGATGAACTGCGCTCCTTCGTCAAATCCTTCGTCGTCGTAGTCAAACGTGACCAATTCCCATTGCTGATCGAGGTTATCGCAAGCAGCCACTAAGTCGGACCAATCCGTTCCGGTACCGATGGGACCTCGCGGGCAGAGTCGCTTAACGGCGTAGGGAGTTGTCTCCGCGCCGAGGTGGCGGGCAAACATGGCGATGGATGTCGCTCCGCAATTGTTCCATCCTTGAAACAAATGGTCGAGTTCAACGAAGGCCATTTCTCCCGGGACTGGCTCTCGAAATCGCCATTCTTGCAACGCCAACAGGTCGTCCGCATTATTGCCGCCACGCTCCGAGGCAAAGGACCACCATTTGACAGCCTCCTCGGAGTTTCCTTTTTGAGCCAACAGTTCACCCAACAATAAAGCTCCGTTGACATGGTCGCTTTCGACAAGTTCTTTACAGAGTTCCTCTGCCTTTTCGCGATCTTGGGGCAATCCCTCGCCTGACGCATGCAGAATGGCTAATCGCCATTTTGCATCGAGGTGATCTTGCTCGGCGGCTCGCTGCCAGTTGGCGATCGCTTGTTTGTAGTCTTGCTCGACACCTTGCCCACTGAAATAGCAATTGCCCAGATTGAATTGCGCCTGGGCGTCTCCTTTCGCTGCGGAGGCCTTGAAGTAGGCGGCAGCGATATCGAAATTGACATCAACCCCCATGCCCCGCAGGTACATTTGGCCAACATTCTCGAGCCCCGCGGCGTCGCCTTGATCGGCACATGCTCGATACCACTGCAGCGCTTGTCCGTGGTCGCGTTTGACGCCGTCTCCATCGCGGTAACGTGCTGCGAGTTCAAGCTGAGACTTGCTATCGCCTTTCTCCGCCAGTTCGATCAACTCCTCGACCGATGAACGAGCATCGCAAATGGCGGGAGCGCTTAAAAGCGTTAAGATTGCTACGAACGCGACTCGAGGGATTGGGTTGTGCATGGAACTCTTTAGTAGATGGGTTACCAGGAATCAGAGTGAAGCTCATCATAATGTGAGTCACGGCAACCTGCCAGCCAAACACAAAGATGACTATCGCAGTTCGTAGTGACCCGATTCATCGGGTTTTCTCCCACGCAACAATCGTCAGGCGAGACCGCATGAATGCGGTCACTACGAACAGTCGGCTCAGTCGATTTACAGTCGCCACGCCAGCCAAGTCAGCAAAACGGCGCGGGTGGTCCAGCCGATGGTGCGGACCCAGTTGTAACTAACCAGTCGGCGATGCAAATCGGCGTCGAAGCCTTGGCTCAAGGTCGCATGAGCCGGCACGAACCAGGCGAAAGTCACGCCAGCGACGACGAGCATTAGCGCGAAACCAACCCAAGCCGCCGAGCGTGGCATGCCAGTGGGCAGGAGGAACAGCATCGCGAATGCGGTTGCCATTTCAATGAGCATTGGTGCCGCGACGACCAGCCCCATACGGCTCGTGTATTCGTTCTCGTAGTCGACGAACATGTCGGCGGGGATCCGACCCATCATCGGATATTGGACGATTTGCACGAACCACACAACGCCCGTCATGTAGATTGTGACAAACAACTGAACGTAGAACAACAGATTGGCCACGGAGTCGCTCGCTACACGCTGGCGTGTTGGGGTTGTTCGACGGGCAGCATTTGTTCGACGGCGGCGACGGCTTGGTCGGTGCCGTCGAATTCGTCACGACGTCCCATTAAATTCGCGCGATACTGCTCGCAGTCAGTGACGAACGACTGCAGTTCTGCCAGGCTGACCGATTCGAGGTGAGACCAGTCGCCTCCACCGAGTTGCTTGAGAAAATGAGCGTTGATGCATTGCTCGTGGTGCTTTTGCTCTGGCAGTGCGAAGACAGGTTTGCCGAGGAACAGTGCTTCGCCCAAAAGCTGGTTGCCAGCTGCGGCGATCACGGCGTCGCAGGACGCCAAGTCGCGCGTGAAGCTGACTTCGTCGACCGAGTGGAACGTGAGTTGCCCGCGCGGTGGTCCGTCGCCCCATCCATAAACGCGAATTGGCACGTCGAGTTCTGCCAATTGATCGACGACGACAGGAGGTGTGTGTCGCCTGAGATAGCTGAGAATATGTCCCTCGCGCGTCGGTATTGTCGTCCGTAAGTTGGGGCGCAACAGCGGGCCGACTTGCTGAGCCGCTTTCCAGCGGGGGCGGAGTGGTGGTTTGTAGAACGCCGAGATGACCGTTTGTTGTTGCTTCAAACCAAACGCCCACACACACCACGTCATGTTCCATGCATAGAGACGCAGCGCGAACGGCAAATCGCTAAGATCGTAGGCGACCAAGAAATGTTGATGGTCCATGCTGAGAATGGGGACTTTTCGTTCTTGCGCGGCGCGGGCGATGAGCGGTTCAAAATCAGTTATCACCAAGTCGGGGCGTTCGCGATCGATGTCGGCGACTATGGGCTGCCTCAGTTCTCTCGATCGCCACCATAGTCCAATCCCGGCGCGAATGGTTTTCAGCAAATCGATGCGGCCGCCTGTGTAGTGAAACTTAATGCCCGCGACCTTGCGGATCGCGACTTCGGGCGTGTCTTCGGGGTAGGCGTCGCGCAAGAAGCCCAAGGCGTCGAGCGATGTGTAGACGACGACCCGGTGCCGCTCGCGGAGTCGTTCAATTAGCGTGAGCGCACGAGCAGCATGGCCCCGCCCTTCGCCCATCACGCCATAGAAAATCGTCGCCATGCTCGTTGGTAACCGAAGGCGTGAGGCTAAGGTTTTCGGCCGATGAAGTAATAATAGGGCGCCCGAACAATGGGCAGCCAAGGGAGCTTACCGTAGTTTTCGGAAATCTCAAGCGTCTTAAAGTGGCTCCGCAAATAAGGCAAGTGATCGGGGTTCGGAAAGACGTTGTCCATACCGAACCACGACGGCCAGAACGTACGCGTAAAACGACTATGCTTTCGCAAGCCTTCGTCGGGATATTTCTTGGCGATGTAGAAATCGACGACGCCAATCGTGCCCCCCGGCTTGAGTATCTTTAAGGCGTGGTCGATTGCGCTAAACCAATTGGGAATCATGGTCAGCGAGTAGGCGAACGTCACCACGTCAACCGATTCGGCCGGAATGTCAACGGTTGTCGCGTCGGCGTGCAGCAAGGTGACGTTCGTCCAACCTCGTTCGGCGACACGCTTGCGGGCGACGTCGATCAGCGACTTGCTCAAGTCGACGAGTACGAGACTTTGAAGACCGGGAACTTTGTCTGCCACATACTCAGCGTTCGATCCCGTGCCGCAGCCCAAGTCGACCCAGGTCGTGCCAGATTCAAGCGGTAAGCTCGTGAACATGGCCTCGCGACCATGCAGCATTTTCTTGCGAAACGCGTCGTAACCTTCCGCCTGTCCGCCATAGAAGCTGTCGAGCCGCTCTTGGTGCGTCTCACCTCGAATGGGCGAGAGCGCCAGATGGTACAGGATCTTCAGTTGCGCCAGTGCATTCATCGGGCTGATCGTTTAAGGTGCCATCGGACGGTTTATTAAGGCGAGCGATGTAGAAGCTGCCATAGGTGTTGACGCGGTCTTTGGCGTGCAGTTCGGCCGCCAAGTCGGTTTGATAATGGAGCAATTCACCGAGACGATGTTTCTTGCCATTGACAGTCACTTCGATCGGGTCGACAAACTCGACCTCGAGGGCCGCGCTCCGCCACAGGATGCACGCACCCGGATCGGCGTGGTCGACGATCGCTTGCCACTGTTGCTGAAGTATCTCGGCATGATGCTCGGCGAGCCAGTCCATGTGGTCGAGCAGGATGTAATGCGAGTAACCGCGTTTGGTTGACTGCAAGTATTCGAGAATGGTCGTCGTGTGCGGATGAACGGAGTCGATAAGCCCTTCTTTGAGGCTGGCGAAGTGGTCGGGCTTCAAGTAATTGGGACAGCACTCGGGCGTGTATTCGCCCGTCAGGTAAACGCGCCAAAAATAGTTGTCTTTGATCGGCATCGCCGCGAAGACTTCATCGAGGCGGTCTTCGATAAACTTAACGATGCCACCAGGATAATACTTTTCGAGTTGCCGGCGTTGGGCTCGCGGCACACCCAACATACCGAGAATGGCGTCGCGCTTAAGTGACCATTTGACCGACGGACCCCAGAAGGCGGGCTTCACGTCGCGCTCGTAGATTTCGCGTTGCTCGTCGACTGTGCCAGCCGCCAGAAGCTTTTCGATGTGGGGGCGAATCTTCGCAAAGCGATTGATGTAAACGTTCATCGACCACGCGAACAGCCCCGCCGTGCCACGGAAATAAAAGCTATCGCGGCGACCTTTGCCGTAGAAAAACTTGCCGTTCTTGTCCCAAAAGTTCTTCGCCGCCGGACTAAGATGTTCGCGCAGCTTTTCGGGGTAAACGGTTTTCCAGTCGGCCAACACGCCGCGGCCAAACATGTTGAAGAAAGTGTCGTAGTCGAGCTCGCGAATCGCCGCCAGCTTGAGTTCCAGCAGCGCGTTTTGGCGACTGTTGACGTCGACGGTATCGACCCTTGCCGGGCCGTCGAGCGCGTAGTCGAGGGCATTGCATCCGGCCGAAGTAATGACCAACACCCGGTCTTTCTCGCCGAGGCGAAGGGCGATGCGGTCGAGCCGCGGGTCTTCCCAACAAGTGTTATAGACTAAGTGGTTGCCATGTGTCATTTTGAACACGGCACTGCTGATTCGCGATGCAAGCATGGGTCGAAGGAGCCCTCGCGGCGGGGAGACGCGTGCCACTGGCGAAGCAACGACATTCGAGTCGAGTCCAACAGTGGCGAGAAACGGCTGACTTGGCGACGATGCAGCGGGGTCGGGTTCGACTCGCTGCTGCCAAGCAACCCACCAATGTCGACAGTTGGCGACGATTTTGCAAGTCCGCAACCGCCCTGATGAGGTGGATTATCGCCTTTCGCGGTGGTAAGCTAGGCAATTAGCGACTGCGGCCAGGACTCTTCATCGGAATCGAATGGGCTGACCAGAAACATGACTGCTATATCCATGAATGCTATATCACCGATCTCAGCGGAAGAGGAGTCCACCAAGTGCGTAGACACTTGGTGGAGCGCCTGCTCGCTAAATTCCGGGTTCTCATCCGGCAAATCGCCGAATTTCACGTCGATCAAACCTGACGACGTCGTCCAGTGAGCCCAATAGCTGAGAATCCGAGCACCGTCATCACTAAAGCGATACTGGAAGGTTCGGGGACGGTGCTTAGAGTGAAGCTGTCAATCTCCCAATTCGGTATGTTTGGCCCATTGGTGTTGGTATCGTTTCCGACCATGAATTGAACAGAAATCGTGTCGCCTGGATTGAACGAGCCAAGGTCCGCGATGCTGGTGCTGAAGCCGCTGTTGTAATCATTATTTGTCTCTACGAACGCTTCCTGACCAGCCAACACTGAAGCGCTGCCAGCAAGCACGCTCCCGTTGTACCCAAACTGCAGAAACGCTGAATTGGGTACGACAGAGTAGGGCCCACCGTTGACACTGATTCCCACTTGACCGCCGTCCCAATGATTGGCGGCGCCGGCGGCCTCAAAACTGTAACGGTGATCAAAACTCAAGGTGACGCTGTTAGTGCCAGGGATGACAACCGCCGGGCTATTCAGGATGGAAGTATTGGGTTGACGATTTTCGGCTGATTGCCCATCCTGTCCCCAACTTCCCGTGAGCGCCCTGTAGGTCCACGGACCATCGTAGGGTGCGGGCGTGTTGACGGTAAAACCGCCATCCCCAGCGTTAAAGTCCGTGCTGAATAGCGTTTGGGCCTGTGTCTCAGTTAGCAGGCTCATCAACGCAACGATAAGTGTCACTGTGACCGCGGTGCAAACTTTCATTAGGTCTCTCCTAGTGTGTGATAGCAGGTGTGTGCCCAAGTAATTTAAGCGGCAAGCCGTAGTCTAGACGGCAGGGCGACCAATTGCAACCTATTATTCTTATTATTCTTATTTTAACGTTATCCCCGGATTTCCCATTTGGGTTGACCTGGAACCGCTCCAGGCCCAAATCGCTCCCCAACTTGACATCGCGCGCCTCTCCCCGCTCTAGCGCGTGACGATTTTTCTCCAATTTTTCTTCCATCCGATGCTGGAAACGGCAAATCGCTGTAACCGTACTACCATCAACGCAAAAAGGGGCCAGTCATCTCTCTCCAAGTTTTCGCCCACAAATTCATTGACGCGATACTGAACGGGTGCATGCTCGCGCGAAGTCCTTCTTGCAAGAAACTCGCAAGAAAAATTGGCTTAGGCTCGCGACGGTCGTGGAGCTGTGTCGTTGCCACTTCGTGACCCAGCGAATCAGAAGTGTCGTGTCAGAAGAGGCGAATTCTCTAGCACGTCGGACGTCGATAGATTTCTGGCTGTGCGAACGATAAGGTTAAGGTTCGCTTCGCCCCAAAGTCTGCGGTTAACGCCATGATTCCCTCTGAAGAAGCCTTACAGGCGCTCCGCGACGCGCTCGTCGTATCGCCCGACAACCTGCCGCTGCGTCGCCATCTGGCAAAGTCGCTCGTGCAGATGGGGCGCTACGAGGAAGCGGAGAGCAATTTCCGGCAGGCGCTGGCGCAGGAACCTGACAACAGCGAGTGCCTGCTCGGATTGGCCGAGGTCTATCTCTACCAGAATAAGAATTCTGCGGCGCTCGTGGTTGTCGAACAGCTCTTGAGGAAGAACGACATACCGGCAGCCGTCCACATCTTGCACGCTCGACTATTAGTACGCGCGGGCAACGAACGTCTCGCTGCTGAGGCCTATCGCGAAGCATTGGAAATCGACGGCCAAGCTCGCGACCCCGAATTGAGCGAACAGCTTGGTATCGAGCCGGGACAGTCGCCATTCGAGACAGCTTTCGATCAAGACGAAGGTCGCTTGCGGACGCCCGTTGACGGAGGGCCAAGCGATCCGATGGAGTACGATATCGAGCGACCGAAAACCAAGTTCGCCGATGTCGGTGGCATGGAAGCAGTGAAGGATGAGATTCGCATCAAAATCATTCTCCCTCTCGAGCAGCCCGACCTGTTCAAAGCCTACGGAAAGTCCGCCGGTGGCGGGGTATTGATGTATGGACCGCCGGGATGTGGCAAGACTCACCTCGCGCGGGCCACCGCCGGTGAAGTCGACGCCGCGTTCATGTCGATCGGAATCAGCGATGTTCTCGACATGTGGATCGGACAGAGCGAAAAGAATCTGCACGAGTTGTTTGAGCAGGCTCGTCGCAATGCACCATGTGTGTTGTTTTTTGACGAAGTCGATGCGCTGGGGGCGAGCCGAACCGACATGCGACAGGCCGCTGGTCGGCATCTGATCAATCAGTTCTTGTCTGAGCTTGATGGTGTTTCGTCGACGAACGAGGGGGTGCTTATTCTTGCCGCGACAAATGCCCCTTGGCATCTCGACGCGGCGTTTCGCCGTCCGGGGCGCTTCGACCGAATTTTGTTCGTCCCACCCCCCGATGCTGACGCTCGCGACGCGATTCTCCAGATCATGCTCACTGGAAAGCCGACCGACAGTGTCGACTGCCGACAGCTTGCGAAGAAGTGCGAAGGTTTCTCGGGTGCCGATCTAAAGGGAATGGTCGACACCGCCGTTGAAGCCAAGCTTCGCGAGTCAATAAAATCGGGTAGACTACTACCGATTGGCACCCGCGATCTGGCTGCGGCTGCCAAGCAGGTGAAACCATCGACGCGCGAATGGTTCGCCACCGCGAAAAACTATGCGTTGTACTCCAACCAAGGGGGTACCTACGACGAGATTCTCAAGTATCTGAAACTTTCCTGAGTTCCACCCCAGGCTCATTGGCATGTCGCCGTCGTTTCATCGCGCCGTTGTTCTGTATCAACAGTCCCGTTTCGATCTGGCGACTACCGAATTGCGTCGGCATCTCGCTGATGATCCGGGCGACGCGCGGTGCCACGCGCTGTTGGGAGTCTGTCTGGGACATCAAGAGGAGTTTGCTGCGGCCGAGGCGGAAATTGGCGAAGCTATTGCCCTCGCTCCCGACGAGCCATATCCCCATTACTGCCGGTCACTGGTCTTTGCTATGCGGAGTCGCTTCGACGACGCCGAAGAGGCTGCCCGCACAGCGGTAGAATTGGATCCCACCAGTGCCACGTACCACGGCCAATTGGCTCGCGCACTGTTCGGCCAACGCAAGTGGCGCGCAGCGCTCGATGCCGCTTTGGCCGGGTTGCAGCACGATCCCGATGACACCGGTTGTGGCAATTTGCGGACGATGGCGTTGTCGAAGCTGGGCAATCAAGACGCAGCGATTGCAGCGGTCGATGAGCTGCTCGCCCGCGATCCCGACGACGCGCTCTCGCACGCGAACAAAGGCTGGGCGCTCGTCCACCAAGGCAAATCGAAACAAGCGCTCGAACACTTTCGCGAAGCCCTTCGACTCGACCCCACGCTCGACTATGCACGAAGCGGAATGGTCGAGGCCCTAAAAGCCCAAAACCCGCTGTATCGTTGGATACTGGGCTATTTCCTGTGGATGTCGCGGCTCGACCGCCGCGTTCAATGGGGTATCATCATCGGTGGCTATTTCGGCTATCGCTTCTTGTCGAATTTGGCAAAAGCGAACGAGTCCATTTCGACCTACATCACTCCGATTCTGATCGCCTACGTGGTGTTTGCCCTTTTGACGTGGTTTGCGGTTCCACTCTCGAACCTGCTGTTGCGGCTCAGTCGTTTCGGACGACATGCGCTCTCGCGCGATCAACGCATCAGTTCGAATTGGTTCGCAGCCTGTCTTGCCGTGTTTGCGGTTGGCGCAATTGGTGCAATTGCCTTCGATAAGATTGTATTCTTCGTGCTCGCCTTGTTTGGCGCTGGCATGGCTCTACCGCTGACGACAATTTACAACTGCGACATCGGTTGGCCTCGACGGGCGATGAGCTATTACACAGCCGGAATGGCGATCGTCGGCGGCCTCATGCTTGGATCAACGGTATTCGGGACAACCACTGGCGAACCGGCGGAGGTCTCTTTGATCGCCGTCCAACTTTTCGTGTTGGGGATCATCGGAAGCCCCTGGGCAGCGAACTACTTTGCTGGTGCCACAGCTCGGCGTTAGGCGAGGCGCGAAAACTCCAAAAACTCGCGCCTTTCAGGCAATCTTGGCCCGCCGACGCCACTTCCGTTTGGTTGGCAGTTCGATTCGATGGCGGCGTTGGGTCTCTTCTTCGGGTCTCAATCGCGCTAGCAACTGACCTGTGTGCCGCAGCAGGTCGAAGGTGCCATCTTCGAGTTCGATGAGTGCCGTGCAGCTCTCGACCCAGTCGCCCGTGTTGCAGTAGGCAATGTCTTCGACTTCGACGATGCGGGGCGAGTGAACGTGTCCACAGACAATCCCCTCGCAGTCGGCTTTGCGGGCCGTCTCGACCAGTTTGACTTCGAAGTCGCTCACATGCTTGACGAGCATCTTGACTCGTCGTTTTATGCTGCCACAAAACGCATAGCGGTCGTGCCGCTTGCCGCGGAGCGTGTTGACCCACCAATTAGCCGACAACAGCAAGTCGTAAGCATGAGTAGCAACGAACGACAGCCATTGGCAGTTTTGTTCGACTTCGTCGAATTGATCGCCGTGCATAATGAGAAAGCGTTTGCCGTCGGCCGCCGTGTGGACAAATTGTTCACTGACGTCGATCACGCCGAAATTCTCGATAAATTTCCTCAAAAATGCGTCGTGGTTGCCCGGTGTATAGCACAGCCGGGTTCCCGATTTCTTGAGCGCTAATAATCGCTGGACAATCCGATCATAAACCGGCAGCCAGCGCCAACGAGTCTTGAGCTTCCAGCCGTCAATAAAGTCGCCGACTAAATAGAGGTATTGCGGCCGGTAGCGCTCGAGCAACGCAAGCAATTCGTCGGCCTGCGAATGCTTTGATCCAAGGTGAACGTCGCTGATAAATAGCGAGCGAATGTGCGTCACGCTTTCGGCGTCGTCGGCATCTTGTATCGTGCTGAAAGGCTCGCGCAGCAACTCTGTCGCGGGCACGAAGTCGATGGCACTGGCGATTTTATTGGTCGGTCGGTTTTTCAGTTGCAACATAGCGTCTCTCTCGGCAGAGGGAGCGGACTTATCGCCCTATCATGCAGCATCGTGGCATCGGACAACGCGACACCACAACCTCAGTTGATATAGTTAGATTATCAGCATCGGACGTTAAAGTTCAGCGTGAGTTGTGGTAGAAGTCGGTTAAACTATGAAGTAGTTTTGGTTAAGAAGCCCGAGTTGTGTCCCCAGGCAGGGGGGTGCTAGCTATGCATACGGGGCGGGTCTTCGCTCGTTGCCAGGATTTCGGCCTCCGCCACGGCCAGCTCTTTGAGCCGCTGCATGACATTCGCTTCGCTGGCGAATTCCTTGGCCAAGCGGGTATAAGTCGCATGGTGACGAGCTTCGGACTCGAACAGGCTGTGGTAGAACGTGGCCAGTTCTTCGTCGTCGACGTGCTCGGCCAGCGCCTGAAACCGTTCGCATGAGCGGGCCTCGATCAGCCCCGCCACCAGCAGCCGATCGACCGCTCGCTCGGGTTCCGATTGCCTCACCAAGTCGTTGAGCCGACGGCCATAACTGCTCGGCTTGAGTCGTCGGAAACGAATGTCGCGGGCTTTCAGCAAGTCGAGCACCATGCCGAAGTGTTCGAGTTCTTCGTTGACAATGAGCGTCATTTCGCGGCACAGTGACTCGTTTTCGACGTAGGCGAAGATCAAATTCAGCGCTGTACCGGCCGCTTTCTTCTCGCAATGTGCATGGTCAATCAGCACACTTGGAAGATCGCTATCGACTTGCGCGAGCCATTTACTGTCGGTCGTGGATTTCAGGTTCAGCAAAGCGGCTCATTCCTCCGTGTGATGATTGGTTTGTTGGCGGCAAAAGGCTTTGTTGACACGCCGACCGACTCCGTCGACGACGCACTGTGGCAACAGGCGTTTGAGGTGCCAGTACCAATTGGCCCGCCGGCCCGCCACGGCGTAGAGCCGACCGCGACTCGCCGCCTTGAGTGTAACCCGCACCACCTCGTCGGGCGAGACGGTCGCCGACTCCGCTTGCAGGAGTGTCTGCTCGCGAACCTCGGGCGAGGCATAGAGCCCCCGCTGGAATAGTCCGGTACGCGTCACGCCCGGCACGGCGACCGTGACGTTCAGTCCCCGTGGCTTGAGTTCGCCACGAAGTGCTTCAGAAAACGCAATCACCCCCCCCTTGCTAGCGGCGTAGATCGAAAACTGCGGCGGCGACACAACTCCAAAGATCGATGCAACATTAATCACGCCCCGCAGCGGAGTGCTGGGCTCGGCCCCCCGCGTCTGCGAAATCCAAGGAACCATCACATGGGCTCCCCAAATGGTTCCCAGCAGGTTCGTCTCGATGGTCGACGCGATCGCTTCGGGTGAACAGGTCGTCAAGTCGCCCGCGAGCAGCACCCCGGCACAGTTCACTAGCAAATCGAGCCGGGGCCACTCGGCCTTCAAGCTTCGCTCCAACTCTTTCCAGCTCTCTAAGTCGGCCACATCGAGCGCATAGGGGGTCGCCGTGGGCAATTCGCGTGCGGCGTCGAGAGCCGCCGAGTGATCGATGTCGGCCACTGCGACACTCCATCCCAGCTCACAAAGTCTCTCGCAAAAGGCCCGCCCGATACCGGCAGCTCCGCCAGTGACAATTGCATAGCGGCGAGTCATGTACGCTGACGAAAGTGAGTGCCCGGTCGAGAATCCGCCATTACACTCACCAAGTGCCATTCGTGGCAAGGACTCGATGCCCCAACGGCGCTTGGGCGATCGACCGCCCCGTTTCGCGGAGCAGTGCCGACAGCACGCCGGGGAACCGGCGCTCGAACTTTGCGTGGCACAAATGGCAGTCTTCGAGATGCTGCTGCATGGCGACGGCAGTCGGCTCGGTCATTGGCTTGTCGAACACCAGATGCTGCTGGTAGTCGGGCATGGCCGCGACGCAAACTTCGCAAGTGATGCCGCCGTAGGCGGGCACGGAATCTCGCGAAGGAAACCACTGTGCCGCGGCAACCACGACCAGCACGACCGCCAACACTCCGCCTCCCCAGGTGGCGACTTTTCGGACCTGCTGCGAACGATGCTCGCGCACGAGTTGGTCGGTGACGCCTGCAATCGCGCCAGGGGGACAGGCCTGCCAGTCGTCATTTTTCTCTTGTTTGTCCATATTCGAATTACTTTCGAGAGCCACTGGCTCCAACTTCAACTATCGGCCAAAAGGTGAAAAATCTCTGTGAAACAGCTTACCAAAGTCGTTGTTAGTTAATCGGCCGACTCGACGGTTCGGCCGACGGAGGCGCCGTCGCCGTCAGCTTCGCCGGATCGCAGACCACAATCTTCCGACGCCCCATCACGATCTGGCCTTCGTCTTGGAGTTCTCCCATAAGCACCGTGACAGTCTCGCGAGTGCTGCCGATGACGCTGGCGAGATCTTGGTGCGACAGCTTGATCTTTAGGTTCACCCCCTCGGGCGTCGGTTCACCATACTGCTCGGCTAGCTCCAATAGCAGGCTCACGAGCCGCTCGCGGTTCGAGCGAAACAGCAAGTATTTGAGTCGTCGTTCGATGCGTCGTCGGCGGAGTCCGTAGAGCCGGGTGATACCGAGCGATAGCTCCGCCTGCCGCTCGACGATGCCACTGAGAATGGCAGCGGGAATCAAGATGATGTGCGTTTTCTCGACCGCCTCGGCATACTCCTCGCGGGCCCCACCGGCGATCAGCGACAGCTCGCCAAAAATCTCGCCCGCGGTGATGAACGCCAGAATCGCCTGCTTGCCCTCGGACGTGTAACTACAAATCTTCACCCGCCCCGACGCCACCAGCATCACCCCATCGGCCTCGTCGGCCGGCAGGTAGACAGGAGCCCCCCGCCGAAACTGCCGCGACCGGCTATGCAGCTCAAGCCGCGCGAGGTCGTCGGGCCCCAGCCGGCGAAACAACTCGCAACTCTTCAGATACCAGAGTTTTTCGGTCATTGCGAGTTGCGGGCCGCGGGCGGGGGCGAGTGTTGTCGCATTCTAGTCGACGGGGTCGCGCCGTCCAACGCGCGCCGCCGCCACCGTCATTCTTGCGAAAAAGTCCGATCGCCGCCGGCCACAGCGCTGACTCTTCGCTGGCGTTAGCTTGATAGCCCCGCATGAACCTCGTTTTGCTGCTTGGTTTTGACCGTTTTGACCCCGAAATGGCCAACACGATTGGAGGGGACAAAACCCCTCTTTTTGTCTCTCGCCCAACTCGCAAAAACCACTTGTTTTCCAGTCGATTTCGAACATCGCGGGCGAATTTCGTACCTGGGTTTTGACCGACCAGTTGGCGACGTTTTGGACAAAACCCATTTTTGAGAGTCGAGAGTCGAGTGTTGAGAGTCTAGAGGAAAGGGTTAAGGCGTCGGTTGACACTGCTGGCTTGTCCAGCAATTGGCATCAAATACTGTTTCACGTACGCCCTTTCTACCACACCGCGCGGCCGATTTCGACAGCGATTTTTGGCCAGCGCGAAAGGCGCTGTACGCGAGGTGACTGGGTGCTCGCGACTGCCTTACGCTCGAAAATACCCCCCCGCTGGAGTTGGCTGTCCCCGATTTCAGTCCCCGATTTCAGGCACCCTCTCTGTCCCACTGAAAGTCGAGACTTAGTAATTGGCTCACGAATCAATTGCTGATGTGCGCGGCGCAATCTGGGATAGAAGGTTATTCAGCCACTCTTCGCAACCCTTGGCTTTTGCTTCGGTCTTTAAGTCTGCCAATACTTTTGAGTATGACTCGGTGCCAGCAGCAGCCTTACCCATTTGCAACACAGTGTTGTGGAATAAGTCGGCAAGCCGAAATGTAACGCTGTCGACGTTATCTTGCCCGTGACTTCGAAGGTCAAGCAATGCGAAGTACAGAGCTTTATGCAATAGGTCAGATTCACTCATATTATTGCAGCTAGTCCGAGTCGGGAAACATTTCAAGGTTTGGAGTGTAATCTTCGACGGGCACCAGGTCATCAGGTGAGATGCTACTATTCAAATCTGCTGCTCTCTTTTGCAATTCGATAGCGCGCCCGTTTCCATCATGTAATTTTCCTGTGCGCGTGTTCCTTACTAACGTATCGCCTTTCTTCGGGCTTCTCGCTGCTCTGAGCAATTCGTCATCAGACAGGTTTTGCAGCGCGGGCCGTGGGGCAGTATGGGCTGGTGTATCAAGCGGCTTAAGATCTTTGATCTTTGTTAGGACGGTCTTGCAATCCTCATTATGAACGAGTACCCCAAGCCCAGCGACACGATAAACGTGTTCCCCCTCGACGGTCATGTTGTAGACCCGATGGGTGCCGGGGACGCGGACCAGACTGCCGACGGTCAGGGGACCATCGACGCCCTCCAGCGTGTCTCCAGTCGCTAACTCAACCGCCGAGACCCAGGCGTTGTCGTCCTGCCGATAGAACTTGTGCCAACCGGTCGTGCGGACCGATTCGGTCTCGCCAGCCGAGGAGACAAACGAAAGGTTGAACAAATAGCTGTTAAGATGGTTGACGGTCGTCAGTACCACCCGACCGGGACCAGCTTCGATTGTTGGGCAAGGCTCGACAGCCACCACCTCGGCCGTCAAATCTTCGGGCAAGCCCATCTCGACCAGATCGAGTGGGATCGGCACCTGCCTTCCCTTGCGGGCATCGGTCAGATCAGCCCACTGCGATGGTTGCAGCGTCTCGACATGCACGTCGTCGATCGTGCCATCAGGCCATGCGAGTTCAGCATACAGCGTGTACTTCCGCCAGTTCGTCGGATCGACGGCCGTCTCGCCTTGGAGTTCTCCTGCACTCCACTCTCCCATGACGCGGTTGCCAACGCGGATCTCCTCGATTTTCTTCGCGGCTGGCGATGACTGTTCGAGCGCTGTCGACGTTACGGGAACATCGGTCGTCTGTCGGCTGTCGCTACCGACCCCCATCGCGAATACGACAGCAGCAACAGCGAACCAACTCGTAAGCCAGATGGTTCGGAAATGTGACATTTTTGTTTATCTCGCGATTCCTGCGCTTTACTAATGAATTCACATATCCTAGTTGTTCATTTCTTCCATCTTTTTGAGCGCAGTCGAATGACCAGCCAAGCAGCCGTTCAAGTGCTCATTCCATTTGTCGAATGCCGCGGCTAGGATTTCGATCACTAGCCCATAGCTTCGCGTGCCGCATGCAGCAAAGAAATTCACCCCCTCCATCTCAAAGTGAATCAAATGGCGGTCGGCTCCAGTTGTCGTCGGCTCAACATACAAGAACTCAATCGTAATTCCGCGGTTGTCTATTTTTGACGACTGAAAGCAATCTTGATCGTTGGGATCCACCTCCCAAGAGATAGTGCCTGACTCAGTCAGCTCTTTCACTTTTTGCAATACAGTGCATGCGGATTCGTAAATCATTTAGCGATTACTCACTTCGAGATTTTTAATATAGGTGTTGAATTCATCCACTATCTCGGCGGGGATTTCGTATGCGTCTTCGTGTCCCAACGGTGGGCTAATGTTGTGCTTCTTAATGCCACCAAACGGGGACAGGCATCCACGCATCCATTCCCCGATTTCCTCCCCCAACCCGCTTGACACGATACTGAACGTGCGTATACTCACGAGCGTTGGCACCAAAAACCTGGGAATCATGGTTCTTCACGGTGGGTGCCACAGTTAGCCTTGCATACTTTGTCCGACCGGTGCTCGCTGATTCTGGGGCACCATTTGGCGTAGTTTGGCCGGCCTGCATGGCGTTGGGCATTCTTCAAGTGTGGGTTAACCACTGTTCTCGCTCAGACCGAAAGGTGTCGAATGGGGGCTAGCAACCTAACCACGGCTCGCAGCCAACAGTCGGTGCGCCTTCGAGCCGGGCATCGTGGTCGATCCGAGCGTTGCGCGCCGCCGCAGGTGAACGGTATCGTGATGTGATTGAAATCCATCGATGCCCGATTCTGTCCGAGGGTCGCTCGCTGGTTCGCGTGCGTTGTTACTCGTGACGCTTCGACTACTCCCGTCCCAAGAACTCGCCGGTCCGCGAGTCGACCTTAATTCGTTCGCCTTGCTTCAAATACTCGGGCACTTGCACCTGCAATCCTGTTTCGAGTTTCGCCGGTTTGTTGCGGCTCGTGGCGCTGTTGCCTTTAATGCCCGGGTCGCATTCGGTGATCGTGAGTACCACGGTCGAGGGCAACTGGAGTCCGACACATTCGTCGTTGTAGATCAAGGCGTAGATTCCTTCGAGCCCTTCGGTCAAGTAACCGATTTCGTCGGCCGCGTCGTCGTGGGTCAGCGAATATTGGTTGTAGTCTTCGCTGTCGAGCAGGTGGACCGCTTCGTTGTCGGCATACATGAACGACACGGCTCGCTTGGCGAAGTCGGCTTCGTCGAGCATGTCGGTCCCTTTGCAAGCGAAGTCGGCCTTTTGTTTGGTGACCAGGTTGCGCGCACGAAACTTATAGATCGTCGCGCCGCCACGAGCCGAAGGGCTCTGGACGCTGATCGTTTCGACGATGTGGGGAGCACCGTTGTGATTGACGATGCCGCCGTTCTTGAGGTCTTTCGCTAGCATGTTTGGTGGGGTCTCTTGGTATTTGCGTACTTGAGCCGACGGCGCTAGCCGCGGGTATTTTGATTGCATCACCCGCGGCTAG
>JBGSWC010000435.1:0-14024 GCA_041752635.1 Pirellulales bacterium
CGCAGGCGGACATCGCAGTCGTCGATCAGTGGAACAACGGGCGACGTAGTTTGGGCCTGTGGCTGACAATTTCGGCTGGCAAAGTTAGAGAACCGCCACGGTGCAAAGGCCGCCACGAGTCGGTTGAAAGCTTCACCTCGACAAACTGCATTAAGGATTAAGCCGGGCATCACCAATTCGCGATGTAGCCAATTCTAGGGAACGCCGATGCACGCAGATTGTCGCGGATCGTCGCGGATGGATTTCGATGGATTTTGCTAAAAAATGCGCTGGTCGTGTTCACATTGCTGGGCGAGGGCTGGCACGCGAGGCCCGCCATCCCGTCGATCCTGTCATCCCGTCCAATCTTAAAACTGGAACGGCTCGCCCGTCGCGCATGCTCACCCTGCTGCGCGATGTGAGCATGGCACCCGGCAATTGATTTGGATTCGACGAAACGAACCTTTTGTGGTAAGTTTAGGGAAAGGAGCACGACGATGTTACACGCGGCCGAATCGGTAAAAAACGCTGCAAAAGCCCTACTTGATACGCTACCCGACGATGCGTCGTGGGAAGACGTGCAGTACCATCTCTACGTTCGACAGCAAATCGACGCCGGCTTGCAAGACGAAGCGGCTGGGCGACTGATTGATACCGATGAGATGCGACGTCGCCTCGCTGAACACAAAGCTCAACGCAGAGAGGCAGCCGGTTGAACGTTCGCTGGACGGAACGCGCGTCCAAGGATGCACTCGGAATCTACGACTACATTGCCGATCAGTCGGAGAGCTACGCCGATTCGGTCTACGTACGGATTCTATCGCGTCCCGAACAACTCGAGCGATTTCCGTACTCTGGTTCGGTTGTTCCCGAGTGGAACCGAGCGGATGTGCGCGAACTTTTCGTGCATTCCTTTCGACTCGTCTATCGAATTGTCGGCGATGAAGTGCGAGTCCTTACCGTCATACACGGTAGCCGAAAGCTGACTTCCGAAACCCCTGACGTCGAATAGTCTCTCGACGCCTTGGATTTGGTAAGACGCGCGATGCGAGCATATGACCCCGGTGTTTGCAACTTAGCTTCGTCGTTTAATCAGGATCTCAGGAATTGGCCGCGGATCGACATGTTTTGTTGTCGGTTTCAAAATTCTCATCCCGTCGATCCTGCCGATCCTGTCATCCCGTCCAATCTTAAAATTGGAACGGCTCGCCCATCGCGCATGATCACTCTGCTGCGCGATGTGAGCATGGCACCCGGCTTAACTTGAAGCTGCGATGAATCCGACATATGCTTCATTTATGAACTGGGAAAATTGCGTTGAAGTACAGAGATCTCCTGAAAAGGTAAGTGGAGCGTGGGTGTTTCGGGGAACCCGGGTTCCCGTGAGGAGTCTCTTTGAGAATTTGGAAGACGGCGCTACCGTCGAACAGTTTCTCGACTGGTTTCCCGGCGTCAGTCGGAATCAGGTAGAATCTGTGCTGGATTTTGCCGCAGCGTCACTCGATATCGAGCCTGTAGCATGAAGCTACTTTTCGATCAGGCAACTCCGGTTCCACTGCGATCGCATATCACTGGGCATAGCGTAGTCACCGCAGACGAACTCGGTTGGTCGGCATTGACGAACGGATAGTTGTTGTCTGCAGCCGAGGCGGATGGATTCAAGATTCTCATCACCACCGACCAAAGCCTCGGCTATCAACAGAATCTCAAGAGCAGGCAGATTGCGATCATCGTACTCATGACGACATCGTGGCCTAAGATTCAGACTCAGATTCCCAAAATCGTTGCAGCGATCGATTCGATCAAACCAAGTGACTACGTCGAAGTAGAGATTTAGGCACAGGGCACCAATGATTCCCAGGACTTCGTCCTGGGCTGAAAGGGGCGGCCCTACAGGCCGTTCGTGTTGTTGCGACTTCTTCAACGTTAAGTCGATGCAGTAGTTGCGTTTGGTACATTGCATTAGGTAGTATTTCGTGGAGTTGGGCAGTCCGATTTCAGTAAATTCGTTTCGTGTGACCACTAGTTGCCGAAGCGCAAACCTAGTTGGATCGAGCGTACTATGAGTTTTGACATCATTCTAACTACTCACAACACCACCGGCGAAATGCGAGATTTCACCAATCCGTTTACGGGAGAAGCCGTACACGGTCCGGTCCATGCAGACATCAGCGAAACTGAACGCCGTGCGATTTCAGAATTGCTTGCCACGGTCGCACCAAAAGGTGCTAACGAGTATGGGTGCTTCGTACTCGAACTCAGCGATGGCGGTAAGGCAGAAGTATTCGCTAGCGAGCTGCCAGATGACAAACCCTTTTTCGGCTGCATGATTGCAATCCGTAGGCACTTTACCCCCCTGCTGCTGGATACGATCTGGCGATTGTGCAACATGGGACGCATGAGCATGTTCGCCACAATGGACGATTCAAAGCCAATTGTCACCGATAAAGAACATCTCAGCCTCCTGCCCGACGATTGGGACGACGCAGTTGTCTGTGATTCGCCAGAGCAACTCGGTTTGTTACTCGACAAAGGATTCAGTGATTGGGATAAATTGAGAAACACGGTAGGCACTGCCGGCTGACATGGCCGTGTGCCATGACGACTTCGCGCAGTAGTGCCGCCCGCTTTCCCGTCGATCCTGTAATCCTGTCCAATCTTAAAATTGCAACGGCTTGCCCGTCGCACATGCTCACTCTGGTCCGCGACGTGAGCATGCCACTCCGGCTCGGAAGATCTGTGAGCGACTATTTCTTCGGCTTCCCCTTGCCCGCCCCAAACTGAAACAACTCGCTCGGCTCGTGGGCCTCTTCCATCATCGCGGCCAGTTTGGCGACGATCTCGGGGTGGTCGGCGGCGATGTTGTTTTCTTCGGCGAGGTCGGTTTCGAGGTTGTAGAGTTCCAGCGGGGCGTCGCGGTCTTGGCTGACGCCGAGGCGGATGCCTTTCCACTTGCCGGCGCGGACCGCTTGTTTGCCTCCCTGTTCATAGAACTCCCAGTAACAGTAATCGTGCTTCTGTTGTTCGCCTTTGCCGGTGAGCGTTGGCACGAGTGAGATGCCGTCGGTGTTCTCTGGGACATCGACGCCGGCGAGTTCGCAGGCGGTTGGCACATAGTCCCAGAAGCCCGAGATGTGGTTGCTGGTCGTACCGGCCTTCACGGTGCCGGGCCACCAGGCGATGGTCGGCACGCGGATGCCTCCTTCGTAGAAGTCGCGTTTGCCGCCACGCAGAGGGCCGTTGCTGTCAAAATATTCGCGGTTCCAGCCCCCTTCGCTCATCGGTCCGTTGTCGCTGCTGAAGATGACCAGCGTGTTCTCGGCGAGATCCTTTTCTTCGAGTCTGTCGAGCACCTTACCGATGGTGTCGTCGAGGTAGCTGACCATGGCGACGAACGTGCTCTTGGGGTGAGCTTCGTCGCGATAGCCGCCCCCCTTGGCGGGCTTTTCTTCGTACTTGCCAATGAATTTCTCTCGCCATGCGTTGGGCACCTGCAAGTCGGCGTGGGGCTGTTGGAGACTGAGGTGCAAGAAGAAAGGCTTGCCGGCGGCAGCCCGTTCGTCGAGGAAACGCATGGTGTCTGCGAGAAATACATCGCCCGAATAGGTGTCCCCCTCTTTGCCCTGGTTGCCGGGGTATTCGACCCGCTCGCCATTCTTCCACAGGTACTCGGGGTAGTAGCGATGCGCGGCGGCATGGCTCGTGTAGCCAAAGAAGTGATCGAAGCCCTTGCGGTTGCCGAGGCCGCCGTCGTCGGTGTTGCCCGAAAGACCGCTCTTGCCGATCAGTGCGCTGTAGTAACCAGCCGGTTGCAAGTAGCGTGCGATGGACAGGTCTTGGGGATCTTCGCGCAACTGATTCGGCCCGTTGCCCCGATTGTAGACGTGTCCCATGTGGAGCCCGGTGAGCATGCAGGCTCGCGACGGAGCGCAAACGGTGCAACCGGCATAGTGGTTGGTGAGTCGCATCCCTTCGGCCGCCATTTGATCGAGTCGAGGTGTCTCGAAGTTCTCTTGCCCAAAGCAACTGAGGTCGCCATAACCGAGATCGTCGGCGAGGATCACGATAATGTTGGGGGGCTGCTCGGCCGCGAACAGTCGCGAACCGAGAAGCAGGCTCGCGAACGTGATAGCGAGAAAGTAATAGCATGAACAACGCATGGCGAGATCCTCCGAAGAAGCCAAGTAGAGTCGCCCTAATTATGGCTGCGGGGCCAGTTGGGCTCAAGCGATCGGATGGCGTCGGATTGCTCCAGCGTAGACACCCGATGGCCTGACGCCTACGACTCACGGTGCATCGGGCCAACTCAGTACAGCCGTCACCGGGTAATGATCGGACGGATAACGACCGTCGCGATGGGTGCGGTCGATGGTCGCCGATTCAGTCTTCCAGTTCTTGGTGGCGAATATGAAGTCGATTTTTTCGCCATCGGTTTTGCCCGTGAAACCGCTGAATGTGCCAACGGGTTCGTTGGGCTTCGCAACGAATGTGTCGCGCAGTTTTACGTTGCCATCGACAAGTTGCTGGATTGCCTTGCTGGTAAGCGGCGTATTGAAATCGCCCATGACAACAAGGGGCAATTCCGCATGATGCTCGGCGATGTGGCGAGCCATCGCAGCTGCCGCCTTATTGCGCGATTCGACGCTTTGATGATCGAAGTGGGTGTTATAGACCACAAACTCACGAGCGGTACTGTCGCGCTCGGCGTTCCTGAGATCGGCCAGCTTGGCCCACACCGTGAGCCTCGGAAGCCCGGCACCCCAGCCTTTTGAACCGGGCACATCGGGGGTCTCCGAAAACCAGAACCGACCCTGCTCGACCACGCGAAATCGATCGGTTCGTACCAGCATGGCGGTGAATTCGCCACGTTCGTTGCCATCGTCACGCCCGCAGCCAATGAGAGTGTACTTGGGAAACGCCGCTTTCAAATCTTCGATTTGGCTCGGCAATGGTTCCTGAAGACCCAGCACGTCGGGATCGAACGCTTCGATGGTTTCCATCACCAACGACTTGCGCAATTGCCAGGTGTTGGGCTCATCGCCCGGGTTCGCGTAGCGGACATTGAATGTCATGAACCGGACCGGTGTGGCGGCCACGCCACGACTGCCAACGACGAAAATGGCGAGACTAACCGTCAATACATACGACGCAATTGCCAAAGTTTTCATGGTTATCTTTCGCGGGGGGGGGTAGAGCGTCCCAATCAGGGCTGGACTTTCGGATTGGTGAGTCAATGCACTATTCTGAAGCACTCGACAGTTCTGACACAACCACCCCCTAAGCGACTTACGCCGATGATTCACGTACTCGCCACCATCACTGCCACGCCGGGGAGTCGCGGCCGGCTGATCGCCGCCTTCGCCAAACTGAGGCCATTGGTTCTCGCCGAAGCGGGCTGCATCGAATACGACACCGCCGTCGACACCGAAACGCCGATTGATGCACAGGCTCCGTTGCGCGACGACGTGCTAATGGTAATCGAGAAGTGGGAGAGCCTGCCTCATTTGCAAGCTCACCTGGCGGCACCTCACATGGAAGAGTTCCGCGCCGCGAACGGGTCGCTGATCGCGACGATCGCGCTGGCGATACTCGAACCAGCCATTCAATAGACAACTAATCGCTTACCTCTCCCTATGTCATTCGCTCGCCAACGCGTCGCCAACGCTGACACTCTTGTCGTTAAGGTCGGTACGCGCACGCTCACTCTTCCCGACGGGCGGCTCGATCCGGCGCAGGTCGCGAACCTTGCCGAGCAGCTTTCGTCGCTCGTCGCCGACGGGCGACGGGTGGTGCTCGTGAGCAGCGGAGCCGTGGGGGCCGGCATTGGGCGGATGCAACTCACCAAGCGACCAAGCGACTTGGCCGAGCTTCAGGCGGTCGCTGCCGTGGGACAAAGTTGTTTGATCGAGGCCTACAATCGAGCCCTTGAGCCATTCGGCCATCACGCCGCCCAGGTGCTGCTCACGACCGACGACTTCGACGACCGCACTCGCTATTTAAATGTCCGCAACACACTCGCCGCGCTGTTTCGGCTAGGGGCGATTCCGATCATCAACGAGAACGACACCGTGCGCGTCGATGAGCTGCAACGCAACTTTGGCGACAACGATCGGCTGGCGGCGATGGTGACAAACCTCTTGCGTGCGCCCTTGCTGGTGTTGCTGACCGACGTTGAAGGGGTGCTGACGGGCGATGATCCACCGGCCGTGGTGCCGCTGATCGATCTGAGCGAGCAGTCAGCGAGCGGGCTCGTATGGGGAGACACCCACAGTGGCATCGCGTTGAGTCGAGGCGGCATGGCCAGTAAACTCGAAGCGGCCCGCATTGCCACCAGCGCGGGCGAACAGGTGGTGATCGCGAACGGACGCCGTGCGAACGTACTTGCCGACATCGTCGCCGGCGACGAAATTGGCACGCTGCTCGTTGGTCCCGGGAGCGGACTCAGCAGTCGCAAACGCTGGATCGGTTTCGCCACCCGCACGCTCGGGCGGCTCACTCTCGACGATGGCGCTTGCCGCGCCGTGACACAGCGTGGCAGCAGCCTGTTGGCCGTTGGCCTTCAATATGTCGACGGCCAATTTGCGAAAGGCGATGTGGTGTCGCTGGTCGATGCGGCAGGCCGCGAGGTGGCTCGCGGACTGTCTAATTATGACTCCCACGATTTGAAAAAGTTGGCCGGGCTGGCATCGGAGCGGATAGCCGAAGTTCTGGGGCACATTCCGTATGAAGAAGTGGTCCATCGCGACAATTTGGTGCTAGTCGAGACGCGGAAGCCTAGTTAATCTGGATAATGTGGCGATTTTTTCAGACGTCACGCCAGCAGTGTGCTATGCTTTGCCGCCCCTATCCATGTTCGCCATGCCGCCCGGCTTGGCGTCTCCCGCCGACGGATTGTAAGGAGTTCGCACGAAATGTCAGCCTTGAGCGCCCTACCTGTCCAATTTACCAAACCGCTACCCGTTACCCAGGGCAGCTTCCCCGCGTTCTCCCGCGACATCCTCGGCTACCTGCTCGACCTGCACCACGAGCATGGACCAATCGCTGCGCTCGAAGATGGCGGCCAAAAGGTCGTCTTTCTCTTCGACCCTGTTTACAACAAACAGGTATTGAGCGATTCGACCACGTACGAAGCCCACTTCTTCGCCATTCGTGGACCACGACGGTCGTCGCAGCGAAAGGTGACCTGCGGCTTGCTCGCCATGAACGGCGACCAACATCGCCGCAATCGGCGGATGGTGAAAGAGCCGTTTAGCCTCAAGGCGATCGCCGGTTACTCTCGTGCGGTCGAGACACTCGTCGATAAGCAACTCACCCAGTGGCGACCCGGCCAATCGTTCGACCTCAATGCCGAGATGACGCGGTTCATGCTGGGCGTGACCAGCAGCATGCTGTTCGGCATGGATAGCACTGATGAGAGCTACAGCGAAGCCTATGAGCTAGGCGAACAAATCGCCCACTGGGTCACGCTGACTCACAACATCGGCGCCGGCGCGCTGGTGCCCTGCACTGAGTTCAACGATCGCTACGAAGAACTGCTCGGGTTCGCCGAGATACTCGAAGCGAGCGTGATGCGGATGATCGAACGTCGCCGGAACGACCCGACACCGGGTCGCGATGTGTTGTCGTTACTCGTTCGCAGCTTCGACGAAGAGGGGGGCCTCAGTGACGAAGAACTCGTGGGGCAAGCGTGTGTGCTGTTCGGCGCGGCACACATGACGACCGCCCACTCGCTGACTTGGACGCTGACACTGCTTGCTCAACATCCACGCATTGCCCAGCAGTTGTGGGCCGAGGGCGCGACAACTCCCGCCGCAGCGATGCCTTCGGGTTGTCCGTTTGGTCACGGCGCGGCCCCTGCTGCTGCGACACCAACCCAGATGCCGCTGATCGATCGTATTATCAAAGAGAGCATGCGTGTGCTGCCCGCGTCGGCTTATTCGCAGCGTGTGACCGCCTCGCCGGTTCGGCTTGGACCATTCGATCTGCCTCGTGGCACCCCGATTGTGTTTACCCCATTGGTGACGCATCGCCTGCCACAAATCTATGAGAACCCTCGCCAGTTCAATCCCGACCGCTGGCTGACACTCAAGCCGAGTGCCTACGAGTATCATCCGTTCGGTGCCGGCAATCGCATGTGCATTGGTGGTCCGCTGGCAATGGAAATTCTGCGGACGACGATTCCTCGGTTCATTAATCGCTTCCGTTTCGAAATCGAGGCCGGTGCCGAGATCGAAGCCGAGGTGCTCTCGACGATGCTTAACCCGAAGTTCGGTGTGCCGGTAACGCTGCACCAAGCCGATGGCACTTTCGCGAGCGTGCCAATCAAGGGCAACGTGACCGAGCTGGTTGATCTGCCCGAGCCGGAACGTGTTTCGGGGACACCAAAGCGCCCGCGATGATCCGACTCCGGGGGCTGACGCCATCTGGTTCGCCTCGCTTGGTTCGCTTTCACGATGACTTGGTTGAAGCCTTGGAAGTCGGTCGGTTACAATCCGTTCTCGTCTTGACTCTTTTGCGAACGAGGTTGAATCAATGTCGTCAGCCATTGCGATCATCCCACTGGAGAAAGAGGCTTACGTTTCCCAGTCGGAGTTTGACGCCGAGTGGCAGTCGTCGTGGAGCGAGGCCATGGACGAGCTTAATTTCGAAGAGAGCAGTGGGTTGTTGACGTTTGGCTGTGGCGATTATTTTATTGCTGTGATGCCAATCGATAGTCCCATTCCCAGCGACAATACCGAGGGACCGGCTTCAACAAGTTGGTTGTGGCCCGACGCGAGTCGCGATCTTGCCGGGCACGCAGGACACCTTATCGTGACGGTAATGGACCAAAGCGAAAACGGCCTCGTCGAACAGCACAAAATACTAACTCAAGCTGTCGCGTCGGTGGTGGCAACATGCGCCGGCGCGCTCGGCGTCTCGTGGGGGAAGGCTGGATTTCTGGTTCCCGCGAAACTATTCGGCGAAATGGCGCGTGAGCTACTTCCCGATGCGATTCCATTCATGCTGTGGGTCGACTTCCGCGTTGGTCCAGTCGACAACGACAGCGGGCTTTCGTGGGGATTCACCGACGGGCTCGAAGATCTCGGTCTAATGGAAATGGCAACCGATAACGCCACCGAAGGACCAGGCGAGCTTCGCGAGCGACTGATGAGCATCGCCGACTACCTCATCACCAACGGCCCCGTCATTGAAAACGGGCACACGGTGGGAGAGGACGCCGACGAAAAAATAACAGCACGTTTTGCGAAGTCGCCATTCGGCCACGAGGCCGAAGTTATGATGCTCGATTACTCAACAAAGAAAAAGAAGCGGAGTTGGTTCGGACGCTGAACGGTTTAGGCTTAACTCCGACAATTGACGCCACTCGGCTCGCCTGCGGCCCGCTTTTGCCTTTTTCGGAGAAAAAGGCCTACTATCCTGAGTTCTTCCTCAACAACCAATCACCCCAACGACTGCTCAACCTATTGATCGCAAACAGCCAGCGGGCTTTGCCTGGCACGATTAACTCGTTGTCGCGGCGGTCGCACGACTGCATGATTCTTTTCGCCAACTCGTGCGGGTCGATCGCTTTGACCTTCGCGCCACCCCCCGGCTTTTTCAATTTATCGGGCAGGTCACTCGCCTGTTGGTTGTAGCGCTTACCTGCGTCGTCGCGGGCGATCGGGCCGGGCATCACCAGCAGCGTGTGTGGTTCTCCTTCGAGTCGAAGCTGTTGAGCGAGCGCCGCCAGCGGAAACTTGCTGGTCGGATAGGCCCCTAAGTATCGCGGCGCGACGCATGTCGCCAGCGAACCGATCAACACCAAGTGCCCCTTCGTCTTCGCTAGTTCGGGCGCTGTGCATTGCGCGAGGTCGATGGCCGCCAGTGTGTTGATTCGCCACAGCCGCTCGAAATCGGCGAGGGGTGTGGTGAGTATCTCGCCGCGCATCGAGAGGCCTGCCGCGTGGCAGGCGAAGTCGAGTTGTCCAAACTTTGCAACAGTTTGATCGACCACGTCGCGCAAGGTGCCAACGTGTGTCACGTCGCAGGCAATCGAAAGCACTTCAGCATTTGATTGACGCAATGACTGCTCAGCGACATCGAGTCGCGCCTGGTCGCGACCAACGATCGCCACGCGGACTCCGGCCGTTGCCAGCGTCTGTGCAATCGCCAACCCCAGTCCTGCCGATCCGCCAGTGACGAGGGCGACCTTGTTTTTCCAATGTTGCATTTCGCGTGTCGCGAGTTGTTGACGATGCTGTTGCCGGCTGCTGCTTACTATGCTGAGGTTTTGATCGTTTTGACCCCGAAATGGCAAACACGATTGGAGGGGACAAAACCCCGAATTTTGTCTCGCCGACAACTTTCAAAAACCACTTGTTTTCCAGTCGATTTCGCACATCGCGGGCGAATTTCGTACCTGGGTTTTGACTGACCAGTTGACGACGTTTTGGACAAAACCCATTTTTGAGAGTCGAGAGTCGAGTGGAGAGAGTCTAGAGGAAAGGGTTGAGGCATCGGTCGACACCCTCTGGCTTGTCCAGCAGTTGGCACCAATTACAGTTTCACGTAGGCCCTTTTCTACCATACCGCGCGGCCAATTTCGACAACGATTTTTGGCCGGGTGCCGGTTGCCATGAGGCGAGCGGCACCGTAGTGGAGGTTGTTAAACCTCCCGAGCCTCGGTCGCGCGGGCTGGACCTTTGACAAGGTCCACTACAGGGCCCGGTACTCGCGCCGCGCACGTCAGTAAGCGGAGCATTCGCAGGTTCGATTCCAAGTGTCACTCCGCTTACTGACGTGCGCGGCTCGAAAGCAATCCAGCAGCAGCGAAACCCACCCGTCCGAGCCTGAAAGGCTCACTCTTTCAGCCAAGTGCGAAGCACTGGAAACCGCGTTGCAATGACCAATTCGACCCTGGAGGGGTCGTTCATCTGTTTTCAGGCCGAGGGTTTCGGTTATCACTGTTTATTCCTGTTGATTGCTCTCGCACTCGTGGGGAGAGCTCGGGAAATTGGAAATCAAAAAATAGGTGGTCGTTACGTTGGGTTCGTTTCTGAAGGCAAAGCCACAACCGAGGCCCGAAGGGCCGAAACACGATAGCCCAGTGCAAGACCAAGCGAGCATCGCGAGTTTGGTCGCCGCACTGGGTTGGCTGTCGTGTGACTGCCCCTTCGGGGCGTTTTGATGCAGAGAAAAACCCCACAGGGGTGGCCCTAACAATGGCACGCCGGATTAGGGGCACCCCAGAACGATACCCGGGGTTGCGCGGCGGCGGCGCTCCACCCCGGGCTGGAATAGGGCCGCCCCGTGGGGGCTCGCCAGAGAGATTGGTCAGACACCACGAAATTTGGCCGATTGACTCGGTGAGGGCTCCAGCGTAGCCTAAATGATTCGGCGCGCGGCGACCGAGTGAGCCCCCAGAACTCGCTTTTGCCGTGGCTGCGACGCCGAAAACCTACAATCCGACAACTCGAATTAGCCCGACGGCAGGCGATATTTGCCGTGGAAGGACGACTGAATGAACCCCGCTGAAGTGCTCCGTATTGTCGACGCCATCCACCGTGACAAGAACATCGAAAAAGAAATCGTCTTCGAAGGTATCGAATCGGCGTTTGAGTCGGCGCTGAAAAAGCACTACGGCGAGGAAGCCGATGTGACGGTCACCATCAATCGCGAAGATGGCAGCCTGGCCGCCACGATCGCCGGCGAAGTGCTCGACAACGAAGAGACGGTTGGCCGCATTGGCGCTCAAACCGCCAAGCAGGTGATGATCCAGAAGATTCGCGAGGCGGAGCGCGACGCGCTGTACGACGAATACGAAGAACTCATCGGCCACATGGTCAGCGGCGTGATTCAGCGTTACGAGGGGGGAGCCGCCACGGTGGCGCTGCCCAACGTCGAGGCGTTATTGCCTCGCAGCGAACAAATCCCTGGCGAGACCCATCACGTCAACGAGCGGGTGCGGGCCACTGTTTACGAAGTCCGCAAAGCGGGCAGCCGCGTCAAGGTCATCCTCAGTCGTCGCTCCCCGGCCCTCGTGCAACGACTCTTCGAGCAAGAAATCCCCGAGATCGCCGACAGTGTGATCGAAGTCAAAGCGATGTCGCGCGAGCCGGGCTATCGGTCGAAAGTCGCCGTTTCGAGCAGCGACACACGCGTCGACTGTGTTGGGGCCTGTGTCGGCGTGCGGGGCAACCGCATCAAAAACATCGTCGACGAACTGAGCGGCGAACGGATCGACATTGTCCGTTGGGACGACGATCTCGAAGTGCTCATTCCCAATGCGCTGTCGCCGGCGACCGTCGAGCAGGTGATCTTGTGCCGCATGCTCGGTCGTGCGATTGTGCTGGTGAGCGAAGACCAACTGTCGCTGGCGATTGGTCGTCGTGGCCAGAATGTCCGGCTCGCGAGCAAGCTGTCGGGCTGGGACATCGAAATCATGACCCAGGAAGAACTGGCCGAGTCGATCGACCGAGCTGTTGGTGGATTTAGTTCGATCGAGGGAGTCACAACCGAACTGGCTGAAAAGCTGGTAGAAGAAGGCTTCTTGAGCTATGACGATCTGTCGATCATCGAGCCCGACGATTTGATGCAAATTGGCGGATTGAGCGAAGAAATCGTCAATGCGATCGTCGAAGCGGCGGAAGAGCGTGCCGAAGAAGCCGAGGCGGCTGCGACTCAAGCCCGACGTGCCAAGAAAGAACAAGAGCGATTGCAGGCAGAAGTCGACGAGGCACGCGAAGCGGCAGCCGCCGCTCGAGGTGTCGTGGAGGGTGACCCTGGGGAAGTCGAAACTGAGACAGACGAATCGGAGACAGGCGAATCCGATGAGTCGGCCGAGTCGGACGACGAAATTGCCTCGGATAAAGATGCGGCGACCGTCGAAACCGATGCATCCGACGGGAGTTCCGCTGAGGCCGATTCGGCGAGCGAGGGGGACGGCGAAGGAAATTCCGGCGCTGGACAACGCGAGCCGGCTAGCCCATAAATATAGGACTATCCGCGTCGCGTGGCTTCCCGCTTCGGCATGATCTCGCAGAATGGCTGCAGGGCATCCGAGGAGTAAAACAAGCGGGACAGTCAGGCAATCACGATTGCTCGCAGGCACTCTGTTTGTCGAAATAAATCGCCAAACGGTGCCGGTCGCAGGAGATGCATTAATGATTTGTTAACACGAGAGAGAATGGCTGACGCTCAGTCAGGCGCATCGCGTCTGCCGCAGCGAAGCCGCTTGGAGAATTTGATTTGTCGGTACGCATTTACGCTCTGGCCAAAGACCTTCACATCGACAGCAAAGAGCTGGTCGATATTTGCACGCGCGCCGGAATCCCGGGCAAAGGTTCGGCACTCGCGAGTCTTGATGACGGCGAGGTCGCCAAATTAAAGTCGTTCATGAATAAGGGGGATGCCAAGCCCGCCAGCAAGCCGGGTCCGACTGGTCCGGTCCCTCTCGAACGACCCAAGCCGGCCGCGAAGAACGACCGCAAGATGCAGGTCATCAGCACTCCCAAGTCAGCATCGCCGCTCAGCGGGCTGCGGAAGAATCGCGACGAGGTGCCCACGACGGGTCCAAACACGGGCTCAAGCGCGGGCCCGAACACGAGTTCAAACACCGGCTCGAACACGGGCCCAGTGGCTCAAGAAGAGACGGCCACCGAATCGGCGGCTAGCGAAGCTCTCGGCACGACTCAACAAGCAGCGGCCCAGCGCGTCGAAACCGAACAGCACGCGGGCGATCAGCGGCCGGCCTCCGACGATGACAAATCGGGGGGCGAAAGCGTGATGTCGCGGATGATGCGCCGCGAAGACTATGTGGGACCGGGCGGCGCACAACGCAAAATGCCAGTCGTCGGTGGGGGCAAACGCGACGCCAAAGAGGCGGGCAAGCCGCGCAAGTCGGGCGAAGGCACTGCGAAGGCTCGCCCCGCGATTAAGCTCGCGCCGATGCCGATCGCTCCCGAAAAGCCCGCACCGAAGGCAAAGAAGAAGTCGGACGAGGGTCCGACAATGAAGCCCGACATGAAGCTGCCTGCTGAGATACTCAGCACGGGCAAACTCGGCAG
>JBGSWC010000436.1:0-17576 GCA_041752635.1 Pirellulales bacterium
ATGAAGATTGGGATCTCGCCGCGCTCGTCGTCTGGCGACCACCAGCCGAGCCGGTTCGGCTGGCAAACCACGCGCCCCGACCGGGTGAATTGCTCACGATTGCCGGCTACGGACGCGGGACGTATCGCCAAGTGAGTGGCCGCTGCACACAATACTATTCGCCACGCATTGACCTGCCCAAGGAACTCGTCGAACTCGACGTCCAGGCACGCCAGGGAGACTCGGGCGGGCCGATCTTCAACGACCGTGGCGAACTTGCCGGCGTGTTGTTCGGGGCAGGGCAGGGGACCACGATCGGCAGCTTCGAAGGCCGTGTGAAAACGTTCCTCGCTTCGCTTGCCCCCGACATTGGCCAGCCGCGAGACGACGCTCCGCGGGTGGCGCTTGCACCGATCGAACCGGCACCCGAAACCCACTCCAGCGCCGGCCGCTTACTCGCCGCCCGTCCTGCGCCAACGCAACCACCCGTCAACGAGGTAGCAACACTTCGGAACTCGACTAATCTTAACCAAAATGACAACGTTTCAGCACCATTGGCCGGCGTCAGTTGGGACGCAGCACGCAACATCCTGGCGGTCGTTGGCGTCGTGAGCTTGCTGGTACAACTCGTGAAATGGGCCGGGTAGGCATAGTCGATGAATGCTCCACGATCAGACGTCAGGCCGAGAAGAGGTCAGCGACCGTCTGCCGTAACTGGGCGAATAAGCTTGTTCTCGGCCTACGCCCCTAGCTCTCGGCTCAATTCAGCTTTGCCCGCAGGTCAGCGATAATCGCGCGAGGCACAAACTTCGCCAAATCGTCGTCGTTGGCGAGGCTGGTAATTTGCTTGATGAGCGAGCTCGAAACATGTGAAAACGATTCGTCGGCCATCAGAAAGACCGTTTCGATGCCCGGGTCGAGCTGGCGGTTGGCCAAGGTCATCGTGAATTCACTTTCCATGTCCGACAACGATCGAACACCCCGAATAATCACGCGGGCGTCACAGTCGCGGACAAACTTTACGGCAAGGCCACTAAACTGTTTGACCACAACATTCGGTAAATGGGCGGTCGATTGTTCGATTAGCGAAACGCGTTCGTCGGCCGTGAACAACGGCTGTTTGTCGACATTAGTGCCAACGCCGACGATCAGCTCGTCGACGAGTCGGCTGCTCCGCTCGACAACGTTAAGATGCCCCAGCGTGATGGGGTCGAACGAACCGGTATAGATGGCGCGACGGGACATTGAGGTGAGTAGGTGAGTAGGTGAGTTAGTTCGGTGAACTATTCAATACATCACACAGTTTATCCAAATCACACGAGTCGTTGTAAGCATGGGGACTAATTCGCAGGCGACCTGCTCGATTGCTCAGGGCGACGCCGTTTTTGAGACACCGCGTGCGGACTTCTCCGGGTTCTTGGCCAGGCATCGTGAAAAAGACGATACCCGACTTGTGGTCGGCGTCGCGATAGGTTTCGATCGTTGCTCCGACCGACGCCAATCGCTCGCAGCAGAGGTCGGTGTAGTCGATGACCTGTTGGCCGACGTTGGCGGTTCCGAGTTCCATCAGCAGCTTAAGACTAGTGCCGAGTGCCAAGTAGCCTGGCATGATGTGCGAGCCCCCTTCATAGCGTCCGGCGGTCTGCTTGAGATCGAAGTCGATGGTGCTGTAATCGAATGGTCGTTTTACGCTGTGGCTACCGACACCAAGAGGTCGGAGCTTACTGAGATGTTCGCGTCGAATGAATGCGAAGCCGGCTCCTTCGGGGCCGAGCATCCACTTCTGGCCATTGGTGGCCATGAAGTCGATGGGAATTTCGCTCACGCTGAATGGAAAGACACCAAGCCCTTGAATCGCGTCGACGAAAAATAAAATACCGCGGCTGTGGGCGAACTCGCAAAGTTGCGCCAGCGATTGCCGATAACCCGTTTGAAAACCGACCCAGCTTACCGACAAGACGCGGGTACGATTGTCGCAGGCGTCGGCGAGGCGGGCGAAGTCAATACGACCCTGGTCGGTTTCGACGAGTCGCGTTGCGACTCCCCGCGAGGCTTGGTTCATCCATGGGTAGACGTTGGTTGGATACTCGTCGGCGAAGGTGACGACATTGTCGCCCTCGCGCCAGTCGAGCCCCTCGGCAACGATGTTGATCCCAGCGGTGGTATTGCGCGTGAGGGCAATCTCCGACGGATCGGCGCCAATCAAATTGGCACAGTTCTTCCGGAGCGTTTCTACTTCGCCGGCCAAGTCGAGCCAATTGGTGTCGCCATTGGCTGCCTGGTTGTCGGCATAATCCTTAAGCCGCTGGGCCGTCGGGCGGGGCAGGGGGGCGAGCGCGGCGTGGTCCATGTAGGCCCATTTTTCGGTGACCGGCATTTCGGCCCGCAGTCGCTGCTGCGTGTTCGTTGTCGTTTCAGTCTGAGGCATCGATCGTTGTAATCGTTAGGAGCAGAATGAGCGAATGGTGGAGGACGCTGTGCGTTATACTCGATTGTAGCGACTCGGCGATGAGTTTCGAGCAACTACGAGCGCGAGAAAGGTAATACAGATGCAAGAAACAGCTACAAAGCGTCATTCCCGCGCAGGCAGGAATCCAGATGAAAACACCGACTCTCTAGATTCCCGCCTGCGCGGGAATGACGGAAACAACTTCGTTGTTTGTCGACTGCTTTCATGGGCAATGAGTGGCGGCTTTATTGCAAGTCTCCTAGTGGTGGCGGTAATGGTGCCTCGATTCGCGAACGCACAGTCGCTCGCCAACTGGGAATCGCTGTGCGAGAAGATGGTTGACGAAGAAATCGTTGCAGCCGGAGTGAAAAATCAAAGGGTCATCGACGCAGTGCGGCGGACGCCGCGGCACGAGTTTGTGCCATTGCCTCAGCGAAAATACGCCTACTACGACATGGCTCTCCCCATTGGCGAGCAGCAAACAATTTCGCCACCTTTTGTGGTGGCCTACATGACCGAGCAACTCGACCCACAGCCGAGCGACAAGGTATTAGAGATCGGCACCGGTTCTGGCTACCAAGCGGCCATACTTAGTCCGCTGGCGAAGGAAGTTTATTCAATCGAGATTGTTCCCGAATTGGGTCACCGGGCGGCACGTACGCTCAAGCGGCTGAAGTACGACAACGTTCACACTCGAGTAGGCGACGGCTTTCTCGGTTGGCCCGAGGCGGCGCCGTTCGACAAGATCATCGTGACGTGCTCGCCCGAGAAAGTGCCGCAACCGTTGGTTGACCAACTCGCCGAAGGGGGACAGATGGTGATTCCGGTTGGCGAGCGGTATTCGCAGAACCTCTACTTGTTTCGCAAAACAGATGGTGAACTGGTGAAGGAAGCGTTGCGGGGAACTTTCTTCGTTCCCATGACCGGCCAGGCCGAGGAGAACCGTGAGAAGCTGCCTGACCCCACTCGGCCCAAAATCGAAAACGGCGATTTTGAGGAGTTACTCGGCGAAAGCGAGCTGCCCGCCGGTTGGTATTACCTGAGGCAGGGCAAGGTGGTGTCGAATCCATCGCAGGCACCGAGCGGCAAGCGATACGTCGAATTCGAATCAACCGAAGCAGGCCGTGGGAGCCGTTTGCTACAGAGTTTCGCGATTGACGGACGCGAAGTGCGCACGCTGAAAGTTGCTTTCGATGTGAAAGGTGACTCCATCGGACATGGCCAAAAAGTGACCGATTGGCCTTATTTTGTCGTGACATTCTACGACGAGCGGCGTGCAACCCTCGGCAGCGAAGTTGTCGGACCATTTCGGGGTACCTTCGACTGGTATCGCCAGCGGGGGACGCTAAGTGTGCCGGTTCGCGCGCGCGAGGCAATTTTGCGGATAGGGCTACTAGGAGCGACTGGGAAGCTATCAATCGACGACATCGAGCTCGCTGTAGCGGAATAACCGCGTCCCACAACGTCGCAATCGCCCGCACCCGCTCATTTATCCCAACCTGCTATTTTTACATGATCGGCTTGATTTACGAATTTTGGCTGGTATTCTTGGTGTACTGCGTTAGCTGGGCTGCGCAAACTTTTTTTCCATTCCGTTGGAGTACGGCAACATGAAGAAGCAATTGAAAACGTTGGCCATCGCCTTGGCCGCTGTGATGATCGCCACTGGGGTCCTGACAAGCGAGGCTGATGCTTTCTGGGGTAGCCACGGTTCGCGTGGCAGTTACGGTGGCAGCACCGGTAGCTATGGCTCCTTTGGGGGTGGCTCCTATGGGGGCGGCTCTATCGGAGGGGGTTCTTATGGTGGCAGCTATGCGAGTTACAGCTCGCATGGTGGTAGCTACGGCGGCAGCCACGGCATTGGGCCAATCCGTCGTTTAGTCGCTAAAATCAAATCGCATCACAGTTCGCAGGGTAGCTATGGCTCGGCGGGTAGTTATGGCAGCTACGGCAGCACTGGCAGCTTCGGCAGCACTGGCAGCACTGGTTCGTATGGCGGCAGCTACGGCGGCGTGAGCTACGGCAGCGCCGGAAGCTATGCGACACCCGTTTACGAGTCGCACGTTCACAGTAGTGGGTGTGGTTGCACCGCCTGTACCGCGAGCCGGGCCAATGGCGTTGTTGCGAGCAACACGCAGGGCGAAGCTGGCCTGCTCCGTGTCAATGTTCCGGCCGACGCCAAGGTCTACGTCAACGGAAAATTGACCAACAGCACCGGCACCGAACGTCAGTTCGTTTCGTATGGTCTCGAAGCTGGCAAGAGCTACAACTACGACGTTCGCGTTGAGTTCACCGTCGACGGCCGCGAAGTGAGCGAGAGCAAGCAAGTGAGCATGGCCGCTGGCAGCGACGAGTTGGTCGCTTTCGAGTCTTCGGCCGTGGCTGAGGTTAATTCGATTGCGACAAAGTTGCAACTCAATGTACCGGCCGACGCGAAGGTGCGTTTGGCTGGCGTCGATACCAAGCAAGAAGGTACTGAGCGTGAATTTGTCACGAAACGCCTTCCCGCCGGTGCGACTTGGGACAACTACACCATCGAAGTCGAAACAACTGTCGATGGAAAAGTCGTTCGCGATAACAAGACGATCTCGCTGGTTGGTGGCGAAACTCGCCAACTGGCCTTTGAGTTTAACGAAGCTAGAGCTCGAATCGCCTCAGCCAACTAGGTTGCCCTGAGTGCTAGCACTCTTTATCGGCAGAAAAACTTGTGGGAACCCTCGCAGAGGCAATTGCCTTTGCGGGGGTTTTTTCTTTTCGGCAAATCTCGTTTCTGCGTTTTTCAATAGCCCAGAACAATAGAGCGGACTGGAGCCAAGAGCCGCAGAACTACGATAACAGTCCTATTCACTTTCTTTTTCCTAAACGAGTTCGTCCAGCGTGAGCACTGGCCGCAAGCAAACCGATAGCAGCGCAAAGAAAACGCCCCGCAAGCCAGGGTCCGAGGGCGAGAGTCGTGGCTGGCCGGCGTGGGTGCGAGGGCTGGTCAGCGTGTTGCTAGTGTGGCATTTGGCAGCGATTTTCTTGGCTCCGCTTTCTCAGCCACCGACGTCGCGGCTGGTCTTCTTCATGGCACAGAACCCGGTCGTTCGCGCTTATACCGACCCGCTTTATCTGAATCACGGTTACAGTTTCTTCGCACCCGAGCCAGGCCCGGGGCACGTCATCGAATACACATTGTTCGACTCGACTGGCAACCAGCTTGCGACTAGTCGGTTTCCGTCGAAGCGCGAGCAGTGGCCCCGGCTCAATTATCACCGCTACATGATGCTCGCCGACCAGCTCGACGCGTTTCCGAACGACGATTTGCGCGAGCAGCGCGCAAAATACATGCTTACAAATTACGCCCTGCAAATTCTCCGCGAGCACCCGAATGCCGATCGTGTGACCGCGCGGCGGCTCGTCCACTTTATGCCGACGCGGACCGATTTCCTGAACGGCACGCCGCTCGACGACCCCAAGCTGTGGCAAGAAGAGCTTTCGGTATCGCAATCCCGAGTGGATCTGGCGGCAGTCGAAGCACGCAGCCAGCAACCACCAACCGTTGAACCCGACTCCCCACCCGAGTTAATTACTCCTGGGAGTCCGCAATGAAATCGCTTTGGGAATCGGCAAAGAGTTATTTCAGCGACGCATGGGGCGCATGGAATGCCGCCTGGTTTACTGCCACCGACACCGCGACGTTGTCGCTAATTCGCATCTGCACCGGTGCGATGCTGCTCTATACGCATTTCATCTGGTCGTTCGACCTCTATGCTTTCTTCGGTCCACGCGGTTGGCTGCCGATGGAGTTAATCGAACAGGACCAAGACATATTCCAGAGTTTCGCATGGAGTTTTTTTTACCACATTGATTCGCCCACATTGATTTGGTGCATCCATATCGTGGCGCTGCTGGTGTTCGCTATGTTGATGCTGGGGCTATTTAGCCGCGTGGTTTCGGTGCTGGCAGCGTTTCTAGCCATTATGTACGCAGTGCGGGTTTCGCCGGGGGCATTCTTTGGACTCGACAAGATCAACTGCTTTCTCGCCCTCTATCTAATCATCGGACCTTGCGGATCGCGCTACTCGCTCGATAGCCTCCGGCGGCGGCTGCGCGGCGATAACGACGAACCCAGTCCCAGCGTTTCGGCCAATCTCGCCATTCGACTCATGCAGTGGCACTTAGCGATCATCTATTTGTTCTCAGGATTGGGAAAGCTGCAAGGACAAGCATGGTGGACCGGCGAAGCGACCTGGATGTCGATCGCGAATCTCGAATACCAGTCTCTCGATGTCACCTTTCTCGCTCGCTACCCAGCACTGCTCGATCTGCTGACGCATGCCACGGTGTTTTGGGAACTATTTTACATCGTGTTGATCTGGAACCGCTGGCTGAGGCCGTGGATGCTGCTGATCGCCGTCGGCATGCATGGGTTCATCGCACTCTGCCTGGGGATGATCACCTTTGGTCTGGTAATGCTGATTGCCAACCTCGCGTTCGTTTCACCGAGGGCTGTACGTCGGATAATCGACCCCATCGCACGACGGGTTACGCTCGCGCTCATCGGTAGCGGATCGAGTGAATCGACCAACTAAGCGACGCATTAACGAGAAAGACCGAGCCAACCCAAATGGCTGACCCGGTCTAGAAACGCTTTGCGTTATCTTCTGCTGCTTACTCCTGCGAAGCAATCACGTTGTGAACCGCTTCGACGGCCGGACGCAACATTACCGTGCGGCTCGTCGGGCACTGGCACTCCGACGCCTTTTGCATCGTCGCCTTCACCAGCTTCATGGTTTGAGCACAAGGGCAGGCTTCGCCATCGACGACGCTTTCGAGAGTCGTCATGTAAAGCTTGCTGCTAGCAGCGTGGTCGCCGTCGGCATAAAGCTGCTCGCCTTCGGTAAGAGCCGATTCGAGAGACTTCGCGGGCGAAGCAGCCGCCTGTCCCGCATCGGGCGGCAGCAAGACCGAGTCGATTACATGGATGACCCCATTCGAGGCGTCGATGTCGGTCTTCAGCAGTTTGGCATCATTAACCATCGCGGAGTCGCCATCAACCATAATCTTGATCGCACCTCCTTGCAGCGTCTTCGCCTTGCCTGCCTTCACAGCATCGGGACTGTAGACGCGGCCTTCGACCACATGATACTTGAGGATCGCGGCCAGCTTCGCCTTGTTTTCAGGCTTCAATAGTGTTTCGACGGTACCGGCGGGCAGGTTCGAAAACGCCTCGTCGGTTGGAGCAAATACCGTGAAAGGGCCTTCTCCGCTCAACGCTTCGGCGAGGCCAGCAGCCTTCACTGCAGCAACGAGTGTGTTGAACTTAGCTGCGGTCGCAACCTCGGGAATGGTCTTGTCGGCAGGAAGAATCACGGCGTCAATAATGTGAATTACGCCGTTGTCGCACTTGATGTCGGTGGTGACGACGGTGGCACCGTCGACCATTACCTTGCCATCGGCGACTTTGATGTCGACACGCTGACCATTGGCGGTTGTGGCCCCGGTGAGCTTGACCACATCGGCCGCCATCACACTTCCTGGAACTACGTGGTAAGTGAGAATCCCCTGTAAGGTCTTCTTCGCTTCAGGCTTCAGCAGGCTCGCAACCGTCCCTTCGGGCAATGCAGCAAAAGCTGCGTCGGTCGGTGCGAAAACGGTGAATGGACCGTCGCCCTTTAAGGTTTCGACTAGGCCGGCTGCTTTCACGGCAGTGACGAGCGTGTTGAACTTGCCAGCAGAGACAGCCGTGTCGACGATGTCGGCGGCTCCTGCCTGACTGATCATCGCAGTACAAGCGACAATCGCGGAAAGAGTAAGTTTTTTGACCATGTTTTCTTCCTCAAATAGTGGGAGTTGCAGCGACCGATCCTGAGACCGAGCTGCAAAAAAGTGGAGAGCGACCAAAAATAAAACTACCCGGGTATGCGGCAATTCCGTCGCCTATGGTTTCTTAGGCGACTCGCGAACTATCGGCAACAAAAAATTTGCCGACACCTAACTCCGTAAACAAGACGACGAGATGGGACGTTGCCGTTCACGGCTATCTGGCGGTAGACTAGTCGCAGAAGTATCAATTCCGAACTCGATCTAAAAGGAATACGAAAAATGGCCGCATCGCGTGAAGAGATTATTAAGATGGCTTATTGCATGGAACTCGAAACTGTGATGAATTACCTTGCCAACAGCATTCGCCTCGACGGAGTGCGGGCCGAGGAAATCAAGAAATCGCTGGCCGCCGATATTCCCGAAGAGTTGGGACATGCCACGATGCTGGGAAACCGCATCAAGCAGCTCGGCGGATTGCCGCCAGGGTCGAAGTCGGTCGAAGTGGGCGCTCAGATTCAGCCCAGCGAAGATACAACCGACGTCATGGCGTCGATCAAAGCGGTAATTGCGGCCGAAGAAGCCGCCTGCGAACACTACAAGAAAGTCATCAAAGCGACCGATGGCGAAGACTACGTGACGCAAGATTTGTGCATTCGCTTATTGGCCGATGAAGAAGAACACTTGATTCTGTTCAAAGGCTTCCTCAAAGAATACGCAAAGTAGCCGATGGAACTGTGGCAGTGGTACTTGCTGTCGACGGGCTCGATGTTGCTGTCGATTGCATTCTGGCTCACCAACTTGGTCGGACTGCCGGGCAACTGGCTCGTCGTGGTGATGGCAGCGGCCATCGCGTCGCTCGCCACACCACCCGCGACGATGCCGTTCGGCTGGGTCGCGGTAACAGTGCTAATAACGCTTGCTGCGCTGGGCGAACTAATTGAATTTGTCGCTGGCGCGGCCGGCGCAGCACAGCGCGGAGCCAGTCGGCGATCGGTCGCGTTGAGCATCGTGGGCACCTTCGTCGGCGGGCTCGCTGGTGCCATTGTGGGGCTACCGATCCCGGTGATTGGTAGCCTGGTCGCGAGCCTATTCGGCGGAGCGCTCGGAGCCTTCGCCGGCGCTTACATCGGCGAACACACGAGCCGAAAAACAGCCACCGAGAGTTTCGCCGCCGGCAAAGGAGCTTTCGTGGGCCGATTGTGGGGCGCGGCAGGCAAGCTGTGCGTAGGAGCAGCGATGCTTGTGGCGATGGCGGTCAGCTTGTTGAGCTAGTGCGATTCTAGTCGGTTTCAGTAGCTTCGTTCGGCACTTCCCCGTTGGAATCGGGCTGGGATTCGTCTGCGGTCCCCTCCGCATGCGAATCGGTATCTGAGCTCTGCTCGCTTGTAGCCGCTGATGCCTTGGCAAACGAATCGATCGTCTTTTTGGGCACGGCGAAGAACCACACGCGGTAGTTATCGCTGATGGTAAACCCTGCTTGTTTTGTCATGGTCGATATGCCCACGCCCGCCGTCCCTTCTTCAGTGATGTGGACGACGAATGAGCAACTGTTCGGTACGCCGTCGTTGTAGGCGCAAACGACCAGTATCGACTTCTCGAAATTGACTTCTGGTTTCTGCTTGTCCTCCCAAGGAGTCTTCTTCCACCAATTGTCGAATTCGTCACTGGAGCGAAATTCCGCTTCACAGCGCCCGAAGGGCCTCATGTTCGCTTCGGAGTTCCGCTGCGCCCGCTCCTCGTCGGTGAGATTTTCCCACGCAACTTCCTCGGTAGCCTCGTCGTCGCTCGACTCAAACTTGGGGAAGTCTTTGATGGCGCAAGTCAGGTTGGCGAACGGCACCACGCCGATGATCGCCATGCGGCGACCGTTGACAACGAACATGCTGTTGGCCCAGGCCTCCGCTTCCGCATCGTCTGACTCTCCTTCGCCCTCGGCTGGCGCATCACCATTTGGGTTGGGCTCTGATTCGCCTGCGGTCGCCGCTGTGTGTGCTTCTGTGTTTTCGTCTGCGCCCGAATCCGAAGCACGATTCTCGGTCGCGGCTTGTTGTACCGCTTCGAGATATTCATCGACCTCCTGCTTGGGAACGGCGAAAAACAACACCCGGAATTGATTGGTCCGCCGCCACATTTCCTTTGTTATGTAACTCGCCGAGGCACCGCAAAGTCCGTCGGGGGTAACCAGAACGTGCCAGCCGCCACGCAAACTGGTGTTGCCGGCATTGTATGCGTAGATCAGCAGGATCGACTTCTCGAAATCGACTTCCGGTTTTAGATTCTCGTCCCAGGGTGCCTTCTTCCACCACTGGGCAAACTCATCGCTGGTGCGAATGACAGTTTCACCATCTTGCCACAGCATTGCTCTAATCACCTGTGGTTGCCGCTCCACTCCGTCCGCATCGTCGTCCGTAGCGTCTTCGCTGGCCGACTCGTCATCGGTCGGCTCGGGTCGGGGAAAGTCTTTGATGTCGCAAATCAGACTGGCGATGGGCTGCAATTGGAAAGACTTCGGGGCTTCGTCGGGGCCGATCGGAGTGGCTGCCCCCGCATCCGCGGGGTGATCCGCGGCCGAATTAGCTGTCTCGTCATCGCACTCGGCCGATTGCGCGACCGCCGCCGAGGCGATCGTGAAAAAGAGCAGCAAAGGGGAAGTCATCAAAAGGGGTCGAAAAAATTTTCGACTCATGAAAGAAAGCATCGATGGCTCCCGTTGTCGGAGGGCAGGATTGGCGAGTGATATGACCCTCTGACGAGCCGACCGGCAGTAAAGTTCCTGTCCTTTTTCGATGGAACGGCCAATAGCGCGAAGGACGCCAATGGTTTGTCACCAATCTTTGCGCTCTTTGCGACCTTGGCGGTTTCCCTTATTTTAACCGTCATGCTACCGTCCTTGACCGTGTCAGTCTCAGTCGATCTCTACAACGTGAGTAGCACAAAATGTTGACCGAAATATCGGGTGTCAAGTTCGCCCGTTGTTCCGATGATAAGAAGCAATTCGTGAAAGCGACGCTCCAGTCGTTTCCCGTTCGACTCCCAGAGGATTATCACGACTTTCTTTTGCTGACGAATGGCGGAGTGCCCTCGCCCGCTGGAATTTGGCTCGAAGACGAGACCAGCGTGCGCGAAAACAACCTGGAAATTGCGAACGAGACAAGGAGTCAGATTGAATTCTACCCAAGGCACTCACAACCGTTGGTTCTGGCGCAGGCGTCACTGTGGGAACACTCAGTGTTCCCTTCGATAGTTCGCTCATTCTTGCCAGTATTTTTATCGGTGACCGGCGAGATTACGATCTCGTCACTCGCGAAGGCTCCGTACCTAAACGATAGTGGGTTCGTTAGTTCGCTTCTTCCCATCGCCGAGATTTCTCAATTGCTGGTTGGAATTAGTTGCCACGAAGCGACACTGGGCAAGGTGTATTATGGCCTCGAAGGATACGCCTATCTGTTCGAGCAATACGGAGATGATGAAGTCGAAGAGTTTTCCGAAGACCTGATTTTGTTAGCAGATTCATTCACCGAACTACTATCAAAAATCGTCGAGCCTGTCGCGCGCGTTTCTCGGGAATGCAATCTGGATGAAGCGACGATTCGACAGTTGGGATTCGAGGAATATCGAATCGAGTTCGTTTAGAATCTGCAAGCAACTGTCGCTGATTAAATACGACGCTGCTGCGTCTTTGCAGATTAGCGTTTCTCCCCGCCGCGCTCGGCGTCCTTTGCGGTTCCAATCTCTACTCGTCCGTCACACACCCTTCGCTGGCACTCTTCACACTCTTGATGTACTTGTGCAGCGTGCCGCGGGTGGCTTTGAGTGGGGGGCGTTTCCACTCTTCTTTGCGGATGCCCAGTTCCGTGTCGGGCACATCAATGGTGATCGTGTTGGCTTCGGCGTCGATAATGATCTTGTCGCCGTTCTTGACAAGCGCAATCGGTCCGCCATCTTGGGCTTCGGGCGTGACGTGGCCGATGATGAAACCGTGCGAACCACCACTGAATCTACCGTCAGTGATGAGAGCCACATCGCTCCCTAGTCCGGCACCCATGATGGCGCTTGTCGGGGTCAGCATCTCGGGCATGCCGGGGCCACCCTTGGGGCCTTCGTAGCGGATGAACACCACGTCGCCTTTTGTGATTTTGTTCTGTTCAAGCGCGGCGAGCATCTCTTCTTCGCTATCGAAACAGTTGGCGGTTCCAGTAAATTGCAGCCCTTCTTTGCCAGTGATTTTTGCGACGGCGCCGTCGTGACAAAGATTGCCTCGCATGATGCGAATATGACCGGTCGCTTTGATCGGCTGGTCGATCGGGTGAACCACTTCTTGGCCATCGGCGAGCCCAGGCAACTCGGCTAGGTTCTCGGCCATTGTCTTGCCCGTCACCGTTAGGCAGTCGCCGTGCAGCAGCTTCTCGGCCAACAACAGTTTCAGTACCGCTGGTGTGCCGCCCACGCGGTGGAGGTCTTCTTGCACGAATCGGCCACTCGGCTTCAAGTCGGCGAGCAGCGGCACGCGGTCGCTAAATGTTTGAAAGTCGTCGATCGTCAGCGGCACGTCGACGCTACGGGCCATCGCCAGCAAGTGAAGCACGGCATTCGTCGATCCACCGACTGCCATGATCAGTGTGATCGCATTCTCGAACGCCTCGCGAGTCATGATGTCGCGGGGTTTGATGTCCTTCTCCAGCATGTTGAGAACCACCGCACCCGCGTTGCGACACTCGGCGATCTTCTCGGGGTCTTCGGCCGGGATGCTCGAACTGTACGGAAGGCTCATGCCCATCGCTTCGATCGCGCTCGCCATCGTGTTGGCCGTGTACATGCCACCGCACGCGCCGGCACCGGGACAACTCTTGTTCACGATCTCTTTGCGTTCGTCTTCGGTGATGCGACCGGCGAGCCATTCACCATAGCACTGGAATGCTGACACAATGTCGCGTTTCTCGCCCTCGGCGTCGCTGCCGAAGTGGGTGAAGCCAGGCTTGATGGTGCCGCCGTAAATCATCAGGCTGGGGCGATTGAGTCGTCCCATCGCCATCAGACAACCGGGCATGTTCTTGTCGCAGCCGGGTAGGGCGACCAGCGCGTCGTACCATTGGGCCTGCATCACCGTTTCGATGCTGTCGGCGATCAGGTCGCGCGACTGCAGCGAGTAACTCATGCCCGAGGTGCCCATCGAAATGCCATCGGAAACGCCGATGGTGTTGAATCGCATGCCAACAAGCCCGGCATCGACCACACCCTGGCGGACCTCCGCGGCAAGATCGTTCAAGTGCATGTTGCACGTGTTGCCCTCGTACCACATGCTGGCAATGCCAACCTGCGGCTTGTTGAGGTCGTCGTCGGAGAGCCCCGTGCCAATGAGCATCGCTTGGCTCGCTCCTTGACTCTTGGGCTGAGTAATTTGGCGGCTGTATTTGTTGAGTTCAGTCATGGCTGTGTGAACGGGATTTCAAATGGTGGAAAAAGTCGATTGTAGTTGATTGAGCAGTGAGTTTGGAGCAGGGAGACGAACTTCTGAGCATTGCCACAACGATACTCCCTGCTCACTCACATCGCGGCTGCGTGGGCTTGGCTCTCGGCCAAACCAGCTAGATAAGCCACGGCCAGTCCCAGAATCAACGCGGCCGAGAGTTTGAGCCGATCGTGGTGATGGAATTGTAATTCTGGCAGGAGGTCGCTCATGGCGATGCACAGAAAAACGCCGGCCGAGAACGACAGGGCAGGGGGGATCAGCGGCGAACCACTGCCGGTACTGGCCGAGAGACCGAGATGAAACAGCACCGCACCAAGGGGAATCGCCAGCGCGAATAAGCCATTCACAAGCGAGCGGGTCGCGAGCGACCAGCGACTTTTTGCCATCAGCGTGCCGAGCGTCATGGCGTCGAAAGGTTTATGGAGGAAGATTACCAAGAACGTGCCGAGTCCCGCGACACCAGCCGTATTGTGTCCGTGAGCAACACTCGCAGCCAGCGCGATTCCCCCGAGTACGCTATGGAGCGTGAGTCCCACGGCCGCACCACTCCAGGTGAGGTCGTGAACGTGGTCGGAGTGGGGGTGCTGGTCGCAGTCGGCGCCATGCTGGTGATTGGCTTCTTCGACAAACGCAGCGCCACTGCTGTCGGGGACTTCGTGATGATGGAAGCAAAAAAAACGCTCGACGAAGAACATTATCAGAAATCCAACGACGACCCAAAGCATGAGTTGCATGACGGCTGGCAGTTGCTGTGCGGCTGGCAACGTGAACGCCGACATGATCGCATGAGGCAGCAGATGCAACAGCGCGACGCCGAGCATGATGCCGGCCACAAAACTGACGGCAACCTCCATCCAGCGGTGTGTCAGCTTAATCCACAGCGGAATCATGCCCCCCAGCAAGCTGGCGAGCAGGATGAAGACACAGTAGTAGGTAAGCAGGAGCACGTTGCTGGGACTGGGATATAGGGGCTGGGGGACGGACAAGCAACTGATACTATTGTTAGCCAGAAGAACACGATAAATCGAAAGCACATGTTAAGCTTTGCAGCAGCCACTGCCCTAGCCCCCAGAACCTAAATCTTAGCCCCCGCTGATGCGCTCCCTCATTCAACGCGTCTCGAAAGCCAGCGTCACTGTCGACGGCGAAGTCGTTGGCGAGATCGGCGCCGGTTTGCTGGTGCTGGTAGGTGTAGGGCACGACGACACGTCGGCCGACGTTCGTTGGCTCGCCGACAAACTTGTCGGGCTACGCGTGTTCGACGACGACGCGGGTAAGATGAACTTGAGCGTGCAAGACATCGGGGGGGCGATGCTCGTCGTAAGCCAGTTCACGCTGTGGGGCGACGCCCGCAAAGGTCGGCGGCCGAGCTACATCGGTGCCGCACCGCCCGAAATGGCCAACCGGTTGTACCAGGAAATAGTCGCCGCCATCGCCGACCGCGGCGTGCCGGTAGCGACGGGCCGGTTTCAGCAGCATATGAAGGTGTCGCCGGTGAACGACGGGCCGGTGACGTTGTGGATTGAATCGCCGGGAAGATGACTTCGCGTAAGCAAGGCAACAACTTACCGGTCGAAGATCCCACAGATCACTGCGTTTCAACCCAGTTTGCTTCGCGATTCGAGCAAGCATACGGGGCCCGATTTCGTCGCGATCGTGAAAGGCGAATGTGAAGTCCGCGAACCCATCTCGCTGCAGAGTGCGATGAGAACCGCTGGTCCGTTTGACGGACCACCCAATTCGCTGGAGGGCTGCCAGTACCTTTTTCGCGTGTGAACTGGGCCCATGACTCATGCGACGGGAAGCACAATTTCCAGCGTGCCGATGGGGCGCTCGCCCGACTCGATTTGCTCCGCGATAACTCGAAGTGCCAGAGCCTCTGCATGGGCAACTGCTTCTTCGCGCGTCTCACCATAGGTCATCACGCCGGGCAACTCGGCAATTTGAGCGATCCAAAGTCCATCGACTTCGAGTTCGGTTTCAATTGTAAGTTGCATTTTGCTTTGCCCAGACCAACTGCTACTCATCGATCTATTAAAGTGCCAAGGTTTGCGAATTGCAAGTATCGTGTAGTTTACTGCCCACCAGGCTTCGTTCGCATTGCCTGATTCCACTGCGAACTTCCGTTGTTCGGCGCGAAACCTCCGCTGGGAGCAGGAACCGTCGGTGTCTGTTCAGGCGTGGGTGTTACGGGCTGCCATTGTTGCTGTAGATTCGGTGAAGTCGGGGTAGGAGCGGGCGATTGCGTGTTAGGCGATGGAAAGTGATTGGGGCCAACGCTATCGCGGATACGATCTTTCACGCCTTGTTTAGCGTCGTTGTAGCGTCCCACGCGCTCCGCTATTTGCGGATAGCGGTCCGAGAGCCAGTCCATCACCGGTTGTTCGCCGACGATCATCGAGGCGACGACCGCCAGCTTGGCATAGGTGCTGAAGTTGGCCCAGCCTTTGTTGCCCCACAGTTTAATCGCAGTGCCAAACGATTTTTTGAACCGCAACCCGGTGCCGCGGAATTCGATGCTGTAGAGTTCGTCGAGCATCAGGTGCGACATGAACCCAGCGAATACGGCCGCCGCTTTGAAATAGCGGACATTGATCTCGGCGTAGTCGGTCATGAGGAACGCCATGCCGGCAAAAATGAAGGCGGCTGGCAGACTGTGGAACATGCCGCGATGCACGCTGAAGCGACTCACCAGCGACGCGCCAACAAAGCGGATACCAAAATAGAGCCCGGCCGTGATGATGATCATCACGTCGTGGCGAAAACCAAAAGTTTCAAAACGTTCGACGAGTAGCATCGGCACAACGGCGGCTGCGAAGCCCATCGCTTCGCGCAACGGAATGCCCGAGTCGCTGTCAAGGTCGGGCAACATGCCACTCACACCACACAGCCCCCCTGCCACGACGGATGTGTCGAGCGGCATGCCGATCATGGCCCCCATGCCGGCATAGCCGAGCCCAAGCACACTGCTGGTCGTCACATGGGTACGAAAGTCGGCCATTGACGGAGATTAGTGAAACTAACAAACCAACACAAGGCAAACGAGTTCGTAGTCACCCGATTCATCGGGTTTCGCTTACTCGCTTGGCATCACCGCAGAAAGACCGCCTGAATGAGGCCACTACGAACTTCGGTCACTGCGAGCGACTGCTAGCACTTGACTGCTATTCGATCAGATTCGCGGGCTCGCTATACTGCGAAACCGAAATCAAAACTCACGTTATCGAGACTGCTATGCAGACTTACGACTTTATTATGCTGCTTGTGCTAGCAGGCGCGACGATGTTTGGCTTCGTGAAGGGACTTGCTTGGCAAGTCGCCTACATTGCTTCGCTGGTTGTCAGCTACTTCGTGGCGCTCAACTTTAGCGCTCAGCTTGCGCCGAAGTTTGGTCAGACCGAACCTTGGAACCGATTTATCGCCATGCTCGTCATCTACATTGGCTGTAGCTTGGTGATTTGGATTTTGTTTCGTGGCGTCTCGGGTTTCATCGATCGTGTGAAGCTCAAGGAGTTCGACCGCCAGATGGGCGCGCTGGTTGGCTTCGGACGTGGTGTTCTGTGGTGTGTGGCGATCACGTTCTTTGCAGTGACGCTCGTTGAGTCACAGCGCAATCAAATTCTCTCGTCGCGCAGTGGCCACTACATTGCTCAGTTATTGGACAAAACCGATGCGGTGGTGCCGAAAGAGATTCACGACGTGATTGGACCGTACCTCGATCGCGCCCGGACTGAAATTGATCCCAGTCGCGCGGGTGTTACGCCGCCCACCGGTGTCGATTGGCCAACGAACACTTCACCGCAGCCCAGCACGAATACCGGTGCACCGGCATGGCCGACAAGCGGCGGCACGCCCGCCTGGCCGACGTCG
>JBGSWC010000437.1:0-7193 GCA_041752635.1 Pirellulales bacterium
GCCGATGGTCGCGACTTTTATCGCCTGCGAAGCGGCCTCGCCGCGCGGGCGAGCGACATCGACCCGCTGGTGGCCGGTGAAAAAAGTTGGCAGACGCTCGCACTCCTCGGCACCCCCAGCAGCCAAGAAACGTTGGCCCAACTAGCCAATCGAGGGACTCTGACCGACGATCAGCGCAAGGCGGCGGCCGACGCCCTCGCCACCAGCATCGACAAACATGGAGTGCTGCTGACCACCGAGCAGATCGCGCGGCAGTATGAACTCTACAACAAATCGCTCGCCGCCGAACGACCCGACGCGGCGATTCTGAGCAAACTGCTCGACGCGATCGAAGCGCCCAGACGTCGCGAACTGGCAGGTGACAAATGAGAATCTACCACAGCGAGTCACAGCGGCGGTGGGAAGAACGCAGCTTGCAAAGTGGCGATCGCTAAATGAAGAGTGACAATCAATTATCTTCGATTTGGCATTTTTCATTTCCTATTTTGCAATTTGCAGTTCTCCGCTACTTCTCGGTGTCCGCAGTGACTCAGTGGTGATTTTAATCCCCAACCCACATGCCCTACCCCAACCACAACAACGCCGACCAGCCCTCGCTGCCGGGCATCATTGGCGATAGCTCGGCGATGCTCGAGGTCTATCGCATCACGCGGCAAGTCGCCCGGAGCAAAGCGTCGGTATTGCTGTTAGGTGAGACGGGAACAGGCAAAGAACTCATTGCCCGCGCGGTTCACGACCTGTCTGAACGACGCAGCAAGCCCTTTGTAAGAGTCAACTGCGGCGCGCTCAGCGAAAACCTACTCGAGAGTGAACTCTTCGGCCACGTTCGCGGTTCGTTTACTGGAGCGATCGACAATCGCACCGGTCGGTTCGAGGCGGCTCACACGGGGACCATCTTTCTCGACGAAATCAACAGCACAACGCCGCTCTTGCAAGTGAAACTGCTCCGTGTACTTCAAGAAAAAGAGTTCGAGCGGGTCGGCGACACGACAACCATTCGCGTCGACACTCGCCTCGTGGCAGCCAGCAACCGCGACTTGCTCGAGGAGGCAGCCGAGGGGAACTTTCGCGAAGACCTTTATTATCGCCTCAATGTGGTGCCGATTTACCTGCCCCCGCTGCGGGCCCGCCGCGAAGATATCCCCACACTCGTGGGCCACTTTTTGAATGTCTACAATGAAGAGAATGACCGCTACGTTTCGCACATCGACCCCCGAGCGCTCGAAGCGCTGCAAGATTACCACTGGCCCGGCAATGTTCGCGAACTTCAAAACGTGGTCGAGCGGGTTGTGGTCATGGCCACCGGCGACGAGTTGACCTACGATTTACTACCCGGCATCGTCAAAGGCGAACGCGAAGCACCCAGCATGGGCTTTCGCAAACTCGACTTCGAGTCGCTCGCCGAGCAGTTAGTGCTCGAAGGACTTAGCAACGCCAGCGATGAAGCCGACGACCTGCACTCGCGAATCGTCGACCGTGTCGAACGCGAAGTCATTGCCCAAGTCCTGAGCGAGTGCGCCGGCGTACAGATCAAAGCGGCTCAACGACTCGGCATCAACCGCAACACCCTCCACAAAAAAATCCGCGACTACGGACTCGAACAAGAATGACGAAGCCCGAATGACGAATGACTGGATCGAGTCTTCGTCATTCGTCATTCGTCATTCGGATTTAGTCATTCTTTATGCAAAACATCACCATCTTCTGTTTCGGCGCCAGTTACTTCGTCGCACTCGTGCTCGAAGTCGTGGGGCTGTGGGCACGGTTCGGGTGGCATCGAGTTGTGATGATTGCGATGGCAGTCGCCGGACTGTTTGCCCACACAATTTACCTCGCCTACCACGCAACGCTTGATGCGGCCGCGGTCGGCACACCGGCCGATTGGTATCTGGTCGTTGCATGGGTGCTGGCCGCGCTCTACGTCGGCGGGCTCTTCGCAATGCCCAAGAGTTCGGTTGGGCTGTTTTCGTTGCCACTGGTGGTCGGGCTGGTTGTTGTTGCTGCCTATTCGAGCAATAGCCCGTTCGCTCCCCAGCGCGGATCGGTTTTCTGGGGTGGACTGCATGGCTGGCTGCTCGCGCTCGGTGCCGTGGCCGTGAGCGTTGGTTTTCTTGCCGGAGCAATGTACCTGGTGCAAAGCTGGCGGCTCAAACGAAAGTTGCCCCCAACGCGCGGGTTTCGACTTCCGAGTCTCGAAACACTCGAACACGTCAATGGCGCCGCACTTGGTTTCTCGGCCATTTTCGTCGCCGGTGGTGTGATTGCCGGAGTCATTCTCAGCCGCTTTCGTGGCAGCGCAGCGACAGCCACTTCGCTGTGGGCCGACCCGTTGGTGTGGACCAGTTCATTGCTCCTGTTGTGGCTTGTGGTGGCTGAAGTCTTTCGCTGGGTCTACCCCGCCGCGCGACATGGGCGAAAAGTCGCCTACCTGACGCTTGCCTCGTTTGGGTTCTTGATCTTGACGCTTGTCGCGATGAACTGGACCGGCGGCGTTCATGAACCAAAACCGGAAGTTCGTAGTAACTCGATTCATCGGGTCGAACGAGCAAGCAGTGACCGCATTCATGCGGTTGGACCCGATGAATCGGGTCACTGCGAACGATGGGGAGGCACCGCATGAAGCTCTGCATGGTCGGTTGTTCGCACCACCACACGGGGGTCGCCCTCCGCGAGCGGCTCGCGTTTACGCCCGAGCAAGTCGCCGGTGCGCTGGTGGCTTGGCACGCCGAGAATCCCGATGTCGAAGCGTGGTTGCTTTCGACTTGCAATCGCGTCGAATTGTACGCAGCAATGAAGCAAGCCCAGGAACCAACTTCCGCCGAGCGACTTGTCGAGCACCTCGCCCAGCAGCATACGATTCCGGTCGACGAAATCCGCAGCGAGTTGGTCGAACTGAACGATGCCGATGTCGTGAGGCACATGTTTCGCGTGGCGGCGAGTCTCGACAGCATGGTGCTCGGTGAACCACAAATCCTCTCGCAGGTAAAACAGGCTTACGAACTGGCCTGCGAACATGGCACCGCCGGTCCGCTGGCGCATGCCTGCTTCCAGGCCTCGCTACGCGTCGCGCGTCGGGTGGCCAGCGAAACCGATCTGCATCGCCATCGCATCAGCATTCCCAGCGTCGCTATCGCCGACTTCGCCCGGCAAATTTTTGAGTCGTTCGACGACAAACGCGTCCTCGTGATCGGCGCCGGCGAAATGGCCGACGAAACCTTGCGGTATCTGCAAGACGCCGGCGCGCGGCAATTCGTAATTATCAATCGCAGCCAAGAACGCGCCATCCAACTCGCCCGCGAGTGGCACGGCACCGTCGCCAATTGGAGCGACCTGCATCGCGAACTCGTCGAAGCCGACCTGGTAATCTCGACCACGGCTGCCGGTCAGCCGGTGGTCACGCTCGACTACTTTCGTCAGCATGTCGCCAACGAGCGCGAGCAGCGACCGCTGTTTGTGCTCGACCTCGCCATGCCTCGCGACTTCGACCCTCGCATCGGCGACGAAGTCGCCACCTATCTCTACTCGATCGACGACCTGCGAACGGCCTGCGATCGCAATCGCAAAAGTCGCGCGAAGGAGTTGCCCAAAGCCGAGTCGATCATCGAAGACGAAACAGTCAAGTTCCTCGCCGAATCGCGGCACCGAGCGACGGTGCCGGTGATCGCTCAGTTGCGAGGGGAGTTCGACACCGTGAAAGCGGCCGAGCTCCAGCGACTGTTCAACAAGCTGCCAGCGACCGACGACGCCACCCGCGACGAAATCACCCGCTTCGCCGACCGACTCGTCAATAAACTGCTCCACCCTCCAATGGAATCGTTGCGAATGGAAGCCAACAACGGCGCGCCAAGCGGCCTGCTCGACGCGCTAAGGCGGTTGTTTCAGTTGAAGGAATGAGTTCTGATAGGCCGCGGATGCACGCAAAGTTTCCAACGTTAGCTCTAGGAAGTTACCAAGAGAATCTCGACGTTTGGTCGACTGCAAACAGCCGGACGCTTCCTGCCCGAACCTCGACACCGTTCGTTCGGTCGCTTAATTCATGATCGTTGTTCGAATGTTGGACTAGATCAAGTGTGCCACGCCAACCACTTGCTCCAACCGGCACGCAAAGTAATTCGGTATTACTGCAGCACAAGGCATGCGAGCCATTCAAGCTGTCCTCCACGCGCAAGCGTATTTCGGCAGTGCGCCAACTAGCTACGTAACGTTCGAGCCAACAATCAACGTTTCCGACACTCGCAAGAAAATTGCGAATTGCAGATACATCACCAATCTCCTGACTGTAGTACGAAGGATTATTTGTGTAGCCAAGCAATTCGAGGCGTTTTTGACTCGGTAGCCTTGCACCGCAATCGGCGCAGAACGGTTTGTACCTCTCGTAGGTTTTCGACTCGCACTTTGGACAAACATATCCAGTCGGTTTGTACAAACAATTTGGATTTAGAGATTCGCCGGACTTCATTGCATTACCACCCGACCTCGTTTGAAAAAGCAGACGACAACGAACACATTAGCAGGCATTAATTGATAAAAGCTGTCACACAGAACCGTCGGATCTTTCTATAGTCCTTGAACAGCTATTCAAAAGACTCATTTTATTCCGCGTTCATCGGCGTTCCCTCGACTTCCACCAACTCATCACGCTATAAAACACCACGCCACTCACGAGCGTCGCCAGCACCGCTTTCCAGACTGAACCTAGCGAATCGTAATTATGTTTGAGCGCGAAGCCCGCGAACACTAGCGAGGCGACCGTGAACACCCCAGCGGCGATCGCCGTGATGGGTGTAAGCCGCGTCTTTGAACCGGCGCGAGGCACGAACAAACTGCCTACCGCCATCGCCGCGCTGATCGAGAGCAGCACGCCGAGGTAGTCGAGTTGTTCCTTCAGCGACGCAACACAAATCACGATGCAGGCGAGCACCGCTTGCACAATGATCGCCAATCGTGGAACCTCACCCGGCTGCATCGCTCGAATGGGAAACAATCCATCGGCCGCCATTCGGTCATAGACTCTCGGGCCCGCCATTAAGTTCGCTGACACGCTGGTGAAGAGCGCCACGGCAATCACCGCCCGACAGACGTTCGCCAGCCGCTGGCCGCCGAGCAGTTCCATCGCTACCGCGGCAATGTCCCCCTGCCCTGCCAGTTGGTCCATCGGACCGGCGTACACGAACACGGCGTTGAGCGCCAGATACAGTACCGCGACGATCAGCGTCCCGATTAGCATCGCGCGAGGGACGGTGCGTGGCGCGTCGTCGACTTCGCCGGCAACATAAACTGCCGCGTTGAATCCGCTGAACGCGAGCGCGATCCAAGTGAGTGAACTCGCCAGCACGCCGAGCGAAGGCGTCGCGGCCGGAACGACTTCCATCGAACCGCCACCCCTACCTAGGAGTGCGATACCGACGAAGGCAATGCCAACGAGCGCGACGACTTTGCCGACCACCACGATCGTTTGCCAAGTCGCGCCGGCCCTTAAACCGATGCAGTGCTGCACCGCACAGAGCAGCACGACACCAATCGCAATCGCTCTCTCACTTGCGTAGGGCACGACCGGCACGATGTAAGTCGCCAGCGTCGTCGCGGCAAAGGCGATCGCTCCCGTGAACCCAGCCACCAGCGAAATCCAGCCGGCGAGAAAACCAACCAGCGGATGAATCCGTCGCGAAAGGAACAAGTACTCTCCCCCCGACTCACACAAATCGCGCACCAGCGCCCCGTAGCTAATCGCCCCGCACACGGCAACCACCGCTCCAATCGCCCAGGCGATCAGCACCCACTGGGGCGACCCGAGCGACGCCAGCGCGAAGCCCGACGACACAAACACGCCGGCGCCAATCATGCTGGCAATGACAAGGCAAGTGGTCGAAACAAGACCGAGTTTGCCCGCCGGAGTGTCGTGACGTTTCGAGAAAATGGGACTGACTCCGAACTGGGATGGCTCACATCTGTAACTGACGGTCGCGGCGAGGCGCGTGTCTAACTTTCTCAAGACTTTGCTTGCGCTGCTGGCTTTCGGAACTTCAGCAGGTAGTTTTCTTTCAGCCCCTCGACCTTCGGCTCGTCGACAAATTCAAAACCAGCCGACTCGATTTCTTGGCGAAACACTTCTTTGCCAGCACGCACATGCTCGAGCAGCCACTCGCGCGACGTGCCTTCGATCCGCTCGAAGTCGACGACCGTCAGCGTGCCCCCTGGCACGAGCGCCGCGTAGATCGATGCGAGCGTCTTCGGCGGAAACTCAAAATGGTGATAGGTGTCGCAAATGAAAACCGCGTCGACCGACGCCGGCGGCAACGTCACTGAGGTTGCCGTGCACATGACGGGAGTCACATTCGTGAGCTTGGCCTCGTCAATGCGAGTGGCGATATGCTCAATAAACCGGGGCGAGATGTCGACCGCATACACCCAGCCTTCGTCCCCCACATGATTCGCAAACAGGGCGGTATAGAGCCCAGTGCCGGCACCAATATCAGCCACCCGGTCGCCCGCCTTAATGCCAGTCGCCTTGAGCACCGCGTCGCGCGACGCAAACACCTCGCGGCTCTCGACCTCGAAGTTTTTCATCCACTCCTGCGGATCGAGCTTGGGATCAAGAAACCTTTCGTTGATACTCGCGTCGGCACCCACAGGTGCAGGCGATTCGCGCTGGGCCAGTGCAATCGAAAATTGAGTTGCTAACAGGAAGCAGAGCAGGAGAGTTTTCATATCGTTGCGGTTCTCAAATAAAGGAGTGAGCAAGGAGTGAGCAAGGAGTAAGCGGAGTTGTTTGACAGGATAACAGGATCGGCGGGATTTGTAGGATGAATATTTTCAATCGTTCTGTGTATCATCCGGTTCATCGTGCCGATCCCGCCATCGTGTCCGTTCAAAATCGGCGCGGTGCGAATTTTGTCGCGCTTCGCAAAAATCGATCGAGGTGCGAAATTCGGCGACTTTTGCACCCTCGCGATTCACTAAACCCCACGATTCGCAGTGCCAACCGAGATGGCGCGGTGCAAAACTCGGGGAATTTAAGTCTATTGACGTCGTTTTCGGGCGCACAAAAATCATTCGGAGTTGATCGCAATTCACGGGCGAGCCAAGCGGAGGCACCCAAGCGCGGGGCGCTTCGCACGACGTTCGTTTTAGCATACCACTGGGGGGATTTCGACAATGATTTTTGGCCGGGTTGCGGAGCGGTGGCACCGCAG
>JBGSWC010000438.1:0-1588 GCA_041752635.1 Pirellulales bacterium
GACGTCTAGACGTAAGCACCCGCGGCTAGCGCCGACGGCTCAATTGCTCGACTTATTACGCTTTGACAATGTCTTTCATCTTCGGTTCGAGGTACTCGACCGTGCTGTTCATGTTAGCGAGCGCGACGTACTCGTCTTCGGGCACCATCACGCGGTGGCGTTTTCGCAACTCCATCACGATGTCGAGGAAATCCATCGAGTCGAGCTCCATTTGTTCGCGGAAGCTCACACTATCGTCCATCGACGTCAGGTCTTCATCGGGCGCGATATCGCCAAGGATGTCGAGGATCTCGTTTCGTATTTCGTCACGCGTCATGGGGGAGGTCCGTTGCGTTTGGGGCCGTTTCGTTGGTTGACAGCCGGCGGTCGTTCTAGCGATGAACGATGAGCGATGAAATGCTTTTACCTTCACTCATCGCTGATCGTTCATAGCTCATGGTTCGGTTGTTAAACTTTCTTGACGATCAGCACCGAATTGATTCCGAGCATACCAAACGAATTGTTCAGAATCGTTTCGACGCGGCCCGTTTCTTTCGGTTGGTTAAGCACGAGCCCCGGGATGTCGCAATCGGGGTCGAGGTCGTCGACGTTAATTGTCGCGTGGCAAACTCCGTCGGTAAAGCTGGGCAGGTTGCCGGCCAGTTCGAGCGAACCGGCAGCTCCCATCGCGTGGCCGATGAAGCTCTTGGTGTTGTTAATGTAGGTCGAATGGCACGATCCGAACACCTCGCCTAGCGCTTTGCACTCCTGAATGTCGCCGCTGGTAGTCGCCGTGGCGTGGGTGCTGACGATGTCGACATCCTCGGGATTCACGCCCGCCCGGGCCAGCGCGAGCTCGATGCACCGCTGCTGCTGAACCGGGTTGGGCAGCACGAAATCGCTGGCGTCGCTGTTCATCGCGTAGCCGGCGATTTCGCCGTAGATTTTCGCGCCGCGAGCGGCCGCGTCTTCGTAGCGCTCAAGGATGTAAAGGCAGCCCCCTTCGGCGACGACGATGCCGTTGCGGTTCTTGTCGAATGGCCGTGAGGCTTTCGTCGGGTCGTCGTTGGTAGCGAGTGCCCCCTGGCTGGCGAAGCCGGCGAAGATGCCGAACGTGTGAATGCTTTCGCTGACGCCGCCACAGATGGCGAGGTCACACTCGCCGAGCATCAATTGCTGGGCTCCTTGGATCATGCCGGCATTGCCGGCGGCACAGGCGGCCCCAATTGTGTAGTGGGGGCCGGTGATGCCGAGGTTGAGTGTGATTTCGCCCGCCGGGTTGTTGGCCACTGTGCGAGGATTGTGGTGGTGCGACCACATGGCCGTGTCGTAGTCGAAGGCCTTGATCTCGTTGATTTCGTTTTCAGTCTCGACGTTGCCATGCTCGGTGACACCGACGTAAACGCCGACACGAGTGGGGTCGACCTCGGGCCAATCGATGCCCGAATCGGCAATGGCTTCATTCGCGCAGTAGATGGCAATGCTGCCGGCCCGCGTGCCGCGGCGGAGCTCTTTGCGTTTTTGGTACTTGAGATCGTCGAAATCACAAATGCCGGCGAGCGTGTCGCCCACGTAGCGAATGTTGTAGGGCTTTACCCCACTGCGGCCC
>JBGSWC010000439.1:0-10409 GCA_041752635.1 Pirellulales bacterium
CGCGGTGTGAATCGTCGCCCACATACGGCGCTCGTTCTCGGTCGAGCAAACGTCGGAGTTCGATGCGCTCGTCGCCCGGCAACGTGAGGCTCGCGTGGGCGCGGGCCAGGGCCGCCAGCCGCGGCTCGAAGGCGGCGAGAAACTCGGGCAAGCTGCCCGCACGCCGACCCAATCCTTGCACAATCGCCTGCACCGTGGCCAGCGTGTTCTTGATGCGATGGCTCAGCTCGTGCATCAGCCGATCGCGCTGCCGTTCGCCTTTTTTGTGATCGGTGATGTCGACGAAGGTCGCCACGATGCCATCGATGCGGTTGTCGACGGTGCGATAGGGCAGAATACGGCGGATGAAGTACTTGCCCTCATCGCTCCCGACTTCGGTTTCAATTGGAATGAGGTCATCGAGCACCTTGCGCGCTTCGGGCTCGAGTTCGGAGCCAGTCACCGTCGACGCCAAATCGCGAACTGGGCGACCCACGTCCGAAGAAATCAGCCGCAACACCTGCTTAATCGCCGGCGTGAACCAGCGAATCCGGCAATCCTTATCCAAAAAGAGCGTCGCGATTTCGGTGCTGGCGAGCAGGTTGTTGAGGTCGTCGTTGGTCTGCTCGACGGCTTCGACCTTACTACGCAGCTCGTTATTCAGCGTGTTGAGCTCTTCGTTGAGCGACTGCAGTTCCTCTTTCGAGGTTTCCAATTCTTCGTTGGCCGACTGCACTTCTTCGTTGATCGAAAGCGTCTCTTCGTTCGACGTGCTGAATTCTTCGACGATTAGGTCGTATTGCTGAGTCATCTCGCGCAAATCTTGGCGAGTGAGCCGCAGTTCTTCTTCGTATTGCTCGACCGTCTGTCCGAGGCCGTCGCCGGCATCGGCATGGCGATCTGTCACGACCTGTGGCTCGGCCGCATCTTCGAAGCTGATGAGTACCAGCGGAGACGAATCGCGAGTCGACGAAATCGGGCTGACTGTGAGCTTCACAGATCGACGAGTATTGTTTTCGGTGACATACCCGCTCGTGGTGACCGACACGCGCTTCTCGCTAAGCGCTTGATGGATCGCCTGGCGGAGCGCGGGGCGCATACCGGTCGCGATAAGCAAAAGCAAATCGCGCGTCGGCATTCCACCCGGCTGGGCGAGGTAGTGCGATGTATCGCCGTGATAGACCAACACATGATGGTCGACATCGATGACCACCGAGGGGGGAGCGTAGCGTTCGAGCAGGGCACGCTGCGCGACGTTCAGATATTGATCGCCGGCGGGCTGCCTGTGCTTCTCGATCGAGTGCACGCCACGTCGCTGGTCTGTCACCGTGACCCTTGGAAAATCGAATCGACCGGCATGGGCGGCGCGGCGCGAACGAAAGAGTCGCCACGGCGCCGAGATCGTCTCGAACAAGTCGGTGTGCATTCCGATTGTCTCTGCGCTACCGAGAAAGAGCGTTCCACCGTCGCGAAGCGCGAAGTTGAACATGCCGAGAATCTTTCGCTGTGTCTCGGGTTCGATATAAATCAGCAAGTTGCGGCAGCAAATGATGTCGATTCGCGAAAACGGTGGGTCGGTAATCACGTTGTGGCGTGCGAAGACGATCAAATCGCGGAGATGTTTCGTGACTTCGTACGTCTCTGGCTCCGAATCGCGTTTCACGAAAAATCGTTCGAGACGTTCGGGTGAAAGTTCGGCCGCGATGGTGGCCGGATAGACACCCATGCGGGCGGTCGCCAAGCTATCAGAGACATCGGTGGCGAAAATGCGCGGGACAATTCGCTTGCCGGTCGCTTCGATCCGTTCGAGCAGCAGCATGCCGATTGTGTACGCCTCTTCGCCTGTGGCGCAGCCGGCCGACCAGACTCGAATCTCATCGCCGTTGGCTCGCTTGGCGACGAGCGGATCGATCACGTTACGTTCAAGTTCGTCCCACGCCTCGGGGTCACGAAAGAAACTCGAGACGTTGATCATCAGATCACGAAACAGCGAGGCGGCCTCTTGGGGGTCGTCGCGTACCAATGTCGCATAGGCGTCGAAGTCGTCGACGCCGCGAAGACTCATGCGGCGCTGTGTGCGGCGCAGCAACGTCGGGCGTTTGTAATCGGCAAAGTCGTACTTGAAGCGTTGGTGCAGCACGTTGAAGACTTTTTGCCAAGGTGCCGATTCAACGTCGTCGTTCGTGCCGTCGGTTGCGTCCTGCGCGAGCCCGTGGGGATGCGCTGCTAACTGCATCAACACCTCCGAGATTTTGTCGACCGGCAGCACTACATCGGCGAGCCCCGTATTGACCGCGCTGCGCGGCATGCCGTCGAACTCGGCCGTTTCTGGATCTTGAACAATCACCATGCCGCCGGCCGCCTTGATGGCCGAAATACCGCGAGAACCGTCTGACGCCGCGCCAGAAAGGATGACCGCCACGGCGAGATCGCCGTACGCCGCGGCGAGCGAATCGAACAACCGATCGATGGGCTTGCGCTGGCTACGCTCGGCGTCGGATTCGAGCAGCCGCAAGTGGCCGTCCTCGACCACCAGGTCGCGATTGGGAACGCAGACGTATACGTGATCTGGTTGAACCTCGGCACCGTCGACCGCCGACTCGACCGTGAGTGATGTATGGCGGGACAGCAGATCGACGAGGTGACTTTCTCGTTTGGGATCGAGATGTTGCACGATCAGCAGCGCCATGCCGTCAAGCTTGGGCTCGGCATCGAGCAGCTTGCTGATCGCTTCGAGCCCGCCGGCTGATGCGCCGATTCCGACAACAGGATAGGAGAACTGCTGCTTCATCGCGCGGCGGCTCCTCGGCCTGCGTCGATCTCAGCAAGCGAATGACATGGTGACATGAAGTTAGTCGGCGGTAGTGGTTTGTGGCGACGCTTGTCGTGGGACTTGGTCGTTCTCGGTTCCCGAAGGCGGACTGTAACGAAATTTGCCGCCGTTGCGTCGTCATAGCGATATCGTAGCGACATCGCTGTTCGGCGGAAACTCAACGCATCACAACTCCTCGCTTCACCACGAATGTGATCGGCGGGAGGCCGAGGCGCTATCCAAATGCGCTCCCGGAACTAAAACTGAAATCACCGAGCACGTTGGTCAATTGTGGCCGATTCCGTCGGCGCAGGAAAGAGTGACCGCCCCGTGGTGGCTAGCGCCCCGAAGGACAACCATCCTAAACGAACTCAACGATCCGCCGCCACTACTTACTTTGAAATGAATCATGGCTGCCCGTTCGCGACAACTGTCGGTAGGTGTCACTCAAAGTCGGGAACAAGATCGGAAAGCCTTGCGTCTGGATTCCCACCTGCGCGGGAATGAAAATGGAGAACGCACGTTGCGGTGGTTCAGTTCAATGGCCAAAAATCGTTGTAGAAAACGGCCGCGCGATAGCTTACATTCGGGGGTGCACGCTAGCGCTGTTGGCGTGAGGCTGTGTGTTTCGGACCTGTGACTTGCAGAGACAGGATGACTGGGCAATCGATGAATTGTGGGCGACGGAAATTGACGTTAATTGACTTAAAATCCGCGGTTTTTGCACCTGTCGAATTCGTTTTGGCCTATGAATCAAGGTATTTTACGATCCGAGTGGGTGCAAAAATCGCCGATTTTTGCACCTCGATCGATTTTGCCGAAGCGCGACAAAATTCATTTCGAGCGGTCAGAGGTCAGCCAGACGCGTTCGCTTCGCGAACGCCGCCTGCCTCGATTAAAGTGTGGCAAGAAACGAGCCGTTGTGTGCGTATCGCTGGGATGGGAAGACGACGCTCGACACAGCGAAGTTCATAACCGTCGAGTAGCCGGTCGATTCAAAGCAGTGAGCGTTGGGTCGATCAATTACGATTGCCTTTGTTATCGAGTCGCTGGCGACAGGGGCTCGAGGTGAGGAGGGTTTTAAACAGACCGCTGGCACGTGATTTGGTCAGCGCCTTGTAGTTAGATCACGCGTTGAGATCCGTGGGCACGGGTTCGATAACGCGCATTTTTCGCCAGGCTCCGCCCAAGAATCGCAACATAAAAACCAGCCCCATCGTGCCAATCCAGGTGCTGATAATGGCCCAGCATCCGTAGATATTCAGGTCGAATACGGTGACGGCGAGCCAACTCGAGAACGCGAGCAACACGCTCATTACGCCACTCACCGCCAGTACGAATAGTGTATCGCCCGCCCCCTTGATGGCGCTCACAAACACCATGGCCGTGGCGTCGAGCAAGTTATAACCGGCGACGAACCATAAGAGTCTCACGGCCAGGGGGTAGACTTGGTCGCTGTCGGTCGGCGATAGCTCGGTGCCGAAGAAGCCGCCGAGAAAGAGCCCAGGAGTAAGGACATAGAGCAACGAAATGACGGCCATGTAGCAGAGGGCAACTTGCAGACTGGTCCATGTCGAACGAGCGGCGAGATGCTCGCGGTTTTCGCCCAAATGCTGGCCGACAAGAATCGCCGCCGCTTGGGCGAAGCCCCAAATGGGCATGAAAGCGAGCGTGCTGATGCTAAAGGCCATGCCACTGGCTTCTTGCTCGACCACTCCGAGGCGGCCAATCATCACGACAAACACAGTAAAGCCGGTGACGTCGAGCACCAACTGCCAGCCACTCGGACCGCCGTAATAGACGAGGCGGCCAAACAATTCGCGGTCGAAGACCATGCCGCTGAGCGTGGCGAATTTTTGGCGGTGTTGCCGCTGTAAAACGAGTAGCAGATAGATGGCGGCCTTGATCCACAAACTCACGACAGTCGCCCAACCAGCCCCAGCAATGCCGCCCGCCGAGAAGCCAAAGTGGCCGAAAATCCAGACATAGTCGAGCCCGAGATTAAGCACCGCGGTGCCGCCATCGACGACCATCATGACGGTGGTTGCTCCGCGACCGCCGTAAAAGGAAGCCAGCGCCTGAGCGATTATCATCGCCGGCGCGCCCCACATGAGGATCTGGAAATACTCGATTTCGAGCCGCGTTACACCTGGTTCGTGTCCGGCTTGGTGAAATAGCCAGGGAGCCAACGGAATGGCGGCGAGCAACAGTGGCGACGCCAGCAGCGCGAGCCACACTCCTTGCCACATCGCAGGACCAATGCGGTCGTAGCGTCGCGCACCGAAGTATTGCGAGACAAACGTGGTCGCATACATCGTCATGCCGAGCGGCAAGCAGGTTACCGCGAACCACACGGTCGACGACGTGAAAGCAGCCGACATTGCCTCGCCCGAGTGGTGCTTGAGCAGCATCCGGTCGAAGAAGGTCATGACGGTCCACGACAAACTCGAAATGACCAGCGGCAGCGCGACGATGAGCACCTCGCGACCGCCGGCCGGGCGGGTCCACCAGTTGCCAATTTTCGGTGACTCGGCAGGCATCGGCGCGGTTCACGGAGGTGTCACAGGCCTCTGGCCTATGCGAGGTAAACGTAGTTTGCAAATGTGCGCAGGCTGAGAGCCAGTGATTGTTTGACCGACACCTTTGGCAATAAATGGGTTCGCCGTTAGCTCTAAAAAATTCCGAATGCCGCCAAACTGTAGCGAACAATGAGCCCAGCGACAACAACGCTAACCATGCTCATGAGCTTGATGAGAATATTAAGACTGGGGCCGCTGGTATCTTTGAACGGGTCGCCCACGGTGTCGCCGACGACGGCCGCCTTGTGGGCGTCGGTACCTTTTCCGCCGTGGTGGCCGGCTTCGATGTACTTCTTGGCGTTGTCCCAGGCACCACCTGAGTTGGCCATGAACACGGCCAAACAGAACCCGGTGGTGAGCGTTCCCATCAACAGTCCCAACACTCCCGCGACGCCGAGTAACAGTCCCACCACCACAGGCAGCACGAGTCCCAGCATCGATGGCAAGAACATCTCGCGTTGTGCCGCCGCCGTGCTGATGGCGACCGGTGCCGTGTAGTCGGGCTTGGCGGTTCCCTCCATGATACCGACGATTTCGCGGAACTGCCGGCGAACCTCTTCGACCATTCCCTGAGCTGCGCGACCAACGGCCTTCATGGTCATTGCACAGAACACGAAGGTTGACATGGCTCCGATGAACACGCCAACAAGCACCTTGGGATTCATGAGCGTCGCGTCGTAATAGGTCGAAAACTGCGGCAGCGAGGCATCGGATAATTTGAGCAGTGGCTCGCCATTATTTGCCAGGGTGGCATCGCCATTGGCCGCGCTAAACAGTCCCGGTTCGAGCAAGTCGAGCCGACCGCCTCGCGTTGTTTTCCGCCACTCGTCGGCCACGTCACCGCTGCCGAGTTGGCTGGGCATGATGAGATAAGACTGACCAAGCGTTAATTTGTCGCCCGTGTCGTTCGCGTTGGCATCGAGCCTTACAATAAACTGGTTCGACAGCTTGTAGTATCCGGCTTCAGCCGGTTCGCTGACGGACATTTCGTGGGCAAATGACGCGCCCCAGCGTTCAAAACCAACTCGCACGGCCTCGACGTAAGCAGCCAGCAGCGCCAGCGCTGTGAGCGCGGCCGAGCCAATCGCGAATCCTTTGCCGGTGGCGGCGGTGGTGTTGCCGAGGCTGTCGAGGGCGTCGGTCCGTTGCCGCACTGTTTCTTCGAGTTCGGCCATTTGGGCATTGCCCCCGGCGTTGTCGGCGATCGGACCGTAAGCATCGGTGGCGAGCGTGATGCCGAGGGTGCTGAGCATTCCCACAGCCGCGATACCGACTCCATAGAGGCCGAGCGAAAAGTAAGTCATATCGTCGAAGCGACCCCCGCTGGCAAAGCCAAACGCGAGCAGCGTCGCGAAACCAATCACAACCACCGGCGCCCACACGCTCATCATACCGTCGGCGATGCCGCCAATGATGATGGTCGCCGGTCCCGTTTCGGCTTGGCCGGCGAGATTTTTTGTCGGCTGGAACTCGTCGCTGGTGACATACTCGGTCCACTTGCCAATCAGCCACCCAGCCGCGAGTCCGACAATCACACTGAGCGCGACACCAGGTATTCCCAACACGATGGTCGTGCCGGGCGTGGCCGGCATTAGCAGCCAACAAGCGATCAGACTCACCAGCACGACCAAGATGGTCGACGTATTGATTCCCCGAGCGAGCGCTTGTAGCAAGTTATGCTGCGAGGCATCGTCGTTGGTTTTGACTAGATAAATGCCAACGATCGAGAGAAAAATGCCCACCGCGGCAATCACAATCGGCAGCATCACAGCCCTGAGTTGGGCTTCGCCGGTGGTCATGCCTTCGGGCAATAGACCGGTGCCCGCGAATGCCGCCGCACCGAGCGCGGCGGTGGCGAGAATCGAACCGGCGTACGACTCGTACAGGTCGGCCCCCATGCCGGCGACATCGCCCACATTGTCGCCCACGTTGTCGGCAATGGTCGCCGGGTTACGCGGGTCGTCTTCGGGAATGCCGGCTTCGACTTTGCCAACGAGGTCAGCACCAACGTCGGCCGCCTTGGTAAAAATGCCTCCACCGACGCGGGCAAACAACGCTTGGGCACTCGCCCCCATGCCGAAGCAGAGCATGTTGACGGTAATCTCGCTGAGGGTCAGTGGGACGTTGCCCGCCAACGGCCACACCCAATAGAGCACCGCAAACCAGAATGTGATGTCGAGCAGTCCAAGTCCGACTACCGTCAGTCCCATCACGGCACCAGAACGAAAGGCGACCTGCAAACCCTGGTTGAGCGACGACCGTGCCCCGGCTGCTGTACGGCTACTAGCGGCGGTGGCTGTTTTCATGCCGAACCAACCGGCCAGACCCGAAAACAGTCCGCCCGAAAGAAACGCAAATGGGACAAAGGCACTTTGCACCTCAAGCCCAAAGGCAGCAATCGCCAGCAGAATCGCTACCAACAAAAAGAACACCGCAACAACGCGATACTGCTGCTGTAGGTAGGCATTCGCCCCGTCGCGGACATAGCCTGCGATCTCTTGCATCCGCGGCGTACCGGCATCTGCAGCGATCATCTGCCGATAAAACAACCACGCCTGCACGAGTGCGACGAGTCCCGCGACGAGCCCCAGGCCCCAACACACGGCAACCAGCGTCGCGCCGGAATCACCGACGGCAGCGATATCGGTATCGGCAGCGAAAGCCGTTCCGCTTGTTAGCAAGGTTGCGAGCATTACCAAGTGGGTCGGGAGTCTCTTTCTCATGCCCGCGAGGTTCCAATTAGCCGAGCGAAAGAACAAGACTCCCGACCCCTTAATCGCTGTTAGTTCCATCATGTCCTAATCGTGTGCCCGTATACCTGCGACCCGCGTCAGCGTGTCTCGTGAAAGAGTTCAATACGCCAATCCCCCGCCGCGTCGGTTGCCGCACAACCGACCCGCCAGTCCAATCGCTTCCACCACAGAATCGCCAAACGTATTGAGGAAAAACCCAGAACGCAGAGTGTAAAACCGCTAGCGGTGGGGTGTCAACTCGCGGGGGGGTGTAAAGGTCGTCCTTATTCCCCACTCGAGGTCCCACCTGGGATGATCCAGTCCCACGTCGGACGCGTCGAGTCGTCATCGAGCGTAATTCCGATTTTGTTCATGGGGTGACCACTGTCGTTGCCGTTCGTTTGCGCGCTGATCGAGCGGATGGGACTTTCATCGACCGCCGTGACTTCGCCAGGTTCCGAGATGCCGTTGGTGTTGCGGTCGTGCCAGAGTGCCAAACCTGACAACTCGTCGCCAGCGAGCTGGCCATCGCGGTTGTCGTCGAGGGCATCGAGCGCGCGATAACCATCGCTGAAAAGCATGAAGAATGTCATGTTGCCAAAAAGCTGCTTGCCCGAGGCGATCTTGCCAGTGTGCTCAGGGTCCCAGACCAGGATCGCGGTGTCGGGTCGGACCCAGGCGCGCGGCTCGGCTTCGCCATCGGCGTCGAGGTCGAATCGGACCGTCGCGTCGGCGGCAATCAAGTCGGCAAGGCCGCGCGGTGTCGCACCCTCAATACGCATGACGATGGGGGTGATCGCCTGTGGCTTCTCGTCCATCGTCTTCAGGTCGGCGGCGATCTGGTCGAGCATTTTTTCATCGCCGGGCTTTAGTTCATATTTCTTCACCAGCCGCTGAACTGCCTTGCCCGCCTCGTAAGCGGCGGGATAGAAAGGCTGGAAGATGCTATCCTTCGCAAGCGCCGCCTCGCGATCGAGCTTATAGGCCGTCAGGTTGGCCTGGAGCGCCGCCATCGCATATAGCCGCGCGACATTGGGCTGATTCGCTGCCGGCTCGTCGCTGGCGACTGGCTTCAGCGTGTCGGGGGGGCCAATCTTCTCGGCCTGGGGAATCGCCTGCTCGAAAATGCCGGCCAGGCCGAGGTGGTAGAGCGCGCTAATTTCGTTGAGTTCGATTGCCTTGCGGAACGACCGAATCGCCGAGCGGGCGTGCTCGATTGCCGCCGCTTCGTCGATTTTTTCGCCATCGGCGCTGCCATACTGCCGCGGGTCGACTAGCTTTGGCAGCATTGTTGCGCTGCCGGGGTCGTTCGCACGAACCTGATCGACGCGGTTCACAAACGCCATGTAATGGACCCGCGCCAGCAAGTAATGGGCCTCGGGGTCTTTGGGCTTCTCCGCAAGGTAAGCGGCGAGATTCTTGATGAGTCGTTCGGTGGGAACACTGGGGCTAGGGGCAAAAATCGCTGCCGCCGGAGATGCGCTCAGCAGAGTCATCAGCAGAGCAATCAGCAGTGCCGCCACCAGCGGTAGCCTCGAAATGAAAGGCGTGGTCATAGTGAAATACCTAAAGATGAAAAACCGAAGAGAAGAGAAATCCAAAAAACTCAGGCGACTCGCTGTTTCGCATTTGCCAGCCAACCCGAAACCAGTTGCAGCCCTACTTCGCGACTTCAATATAACTCGCACGAGCGCTCGGGGGCCAGCCATGCTCGCGACAAGCTAACTGGTTCAAGCAAAAGCAGCGCGCGACAACGGACGACGACCACTCGTCGAGACCCACCGCAACAACGCGGTTATGGTCGTGGCCAATGCCGTGTCCCTCGATCGAGTTGACTGGCCCGGTATCCTTCCTCCATCGGAGCCGATGGTTCGCATGTTGTAGCGACGCATTGGCGTACGAATCTCATCGATCACTATTTGCAGATTCCACCAAGTCATGATCAATCGATTTCAATTCGAGTCAGGCGATGTCGCTCAATTCGAGTAGACGAGAGGGTGACGGCTATTGCTCCAACTTGCCCAATGGCTCGGACGACCTATCGAAACGTCCCCTTCGCTTGTTTGCAAAGCACTCACCTCGCTAGAATCGGCCCAGCAAAACTTCGCGCGGAGTCATCGCCATCGTCTACGCCATTGTCACCTATGCCGTCTTGATGGTGGGGCTGGGGCTCTACTCCAGCCGCCGCGTTGAGTCTCAGGAAGACTACCTCGTGGCGGGACGTCGCTTGCCGTTGTGGCTTGCCTGGGGAACGCTGCTCGCCACGTGGTTCGGCGCGGCGACGGTCATCGGGGCGTGTCAGGCGGC
>JBGSWC010000440.1:0-3679 GCA_041752635.1 Pirellulales bacterium
CAATTCGGGAGCAAGACAAAAACCGGGGTTTTGTCCGCTCCAATCGTGTTGGCGATTTTGGGGTCAAAACGGTCGGAACTTTCGCTGCTATTGAGGACTACGATTGTCCACCGTCTGGCGACGGTGGCTACATTGCCGGTCGCCCGCGACCTTCCGCCCCCACCCACTGGAAAACCGACGTTCCGTAGGCCGCCAAAGAGATTCGTTTGCCGCGCGTCGTGGCGAATGATACGATACTGTTAGTTCGCGAACCATCACGACTCTCTGGCGTCGGTGCTTGCGTCGTGTTCGCGGTGCGACAAGTCGAGTGACCTAACACCATGGCAATTCCCAATCGCTTTAGCTGGAGCTTCCCTCTGGCTCGCTGGCGAAAATTTGACTTGCGCGTCCACATCTCGCTCGTGCTGTTGGCGCTGATTGCGATCGCTGTGAGTCTCGAAACGGGCACGCTGTTCGGCATATTGTTGCTCGGCGCTTTGCTATTGAGCCTTGTCGTTCACGAGGCGGCTCATGCTTGGGTGGCGATTCGCCTCGGTGGCGAAGTCCGTCGCGTTGTGTTTGGTCCACAAGGTGGTCTCGAATCGCCTCACGTGCCCGACGAGCCCGAACCACAGATTTGCACGGCGATGGCGGGACCGGTATCGCACCTTGCGCTCACCGTTGTTGGCACGGTCGTGCTCGCGATGATGGGCGACAAGGCCGAGCTGCTGAAGCTGTTTAACCCGGCGAATCTGCTGGCCGCGATGTCGACCGACCATCTGATCACATTCCTGCGATCGTTGGTGTGGGTCAACTGGGTGTTGTTTCTGTTGAACTGGATTCCCGCCTATCCCTTCGATGGCGCGCCCACGCTTAGGGCGCTGTTGTGGCCCGTGGTCGGTCGTCGCACGGCCGTGGTCATCACGAGCCGAGTCGCGCTCGCAGTGGCGGTGCTGCTCGTTGGTGGCGGAGTGGCCATGCGATTGCTCGCTGGCGACACGCCGTTGCCGGCTTGGGCGACTCTCGTGATGCTTGGCCTGTTCGTTGCCGTGAGTTCACAGCGCGACTTGCTGTTGTCGCGTTGGCTGGCTCAAGAACACGACGAGTTTGCCGCGCCGGGTGGCATCGACGATACGATCGACGAGTCTTGGCTTGCCGAAGACTCCGATAGCATGGTGCTCGTCGAGCAACACCACGATCAACTACGCGAGCGCTACGAGCGGCAACGCAAGGCTCAAGAGGCGTATGAGGATGCTCGCGTCGACGACATTCTCGCACGCATCCACAACGGTGGCATCGACCACCTGTCACCCGAAGACCAGGCGTTCTTGCAACGTGCGAGCCAGCGTTATCGCAGTCGAAGACGCGAAGAAGCGGTCGACGAGACATAGCTCGTCGGCTAGCGCCGATTGCAAGTTACCAATGGCTCGCCACGAACAATCTCGCGAAGACCTGATCCGCGATGCTCGCGCATTAGTCGAACGAGTCGAACTCACCGTGCCTGATTCGCTTTGCACCGACTTGGTCGTCGTTGGACGGCGGGCGAGCGGCGACTTGAGTCTCTATTTCGGCGAAGACCCTGTCTTTCATTTCAACGCAACCGGACAACTGAGGCGAGCCTATGTCGCAGGTCGACTACTCAAAGCCGAAGCAACGAAACTGGTGGCGATGGATCGTCGCCGCATCGAGGGCGAAGTGCAACTCCACAGCCGCACACTCACAGCCGCTGAATCGCAAACCCTGACTAGCGACCTGACGCATAAGATCGACGAACTCGCCCGGGCAATTAATAGCGGCACAGCAACCATCACTCGCACTGTGGGCGAAGCGACGACGATCGACAATGTTGTGGCTTGGCTCGTGCCATTACAATCGAAGCCGATCGAAATCGCCCCCCGCCCCAATGTCGGATAGTCCCTGTATTTTACTGCGAATCGTGATGATCGTTTCCCTCATCGTCGCTATGACTACCGGTGGAATCATCGGCCGTGAGGGCGACTTGCCTTGGCGACTTTCGAGCGACCTCAAGCGGTTCAAGAAACTGACCACCGGCCACGCGATTGTGATGGGCCGCAAGACATGGGAATCGATCGGCCGCCCGCTGCCGGGCCGGGAGTCGATTGTGCTGACACGTCGCACCGACTACACGATCGACCAGCCTCACGTACACGTTGCAGCGACCCTTGCCGAAGCAATTGCAGTCGCCGAGTCGCTACCAGAGATGAACCAAGACGAGCTGTTTATAATTGGTGGGGGCGAAATCTATCGCCAGGCTCTTCCCATCGCGAAGCGGATTTACTTGACTCATGTGATGGCCAACGTCGCCGGCGATACCAAATTTCCCGAGGTTGATTGGTCGGAGTGGAGTCTCTTATCGAGCGAAGCCTATCCATCAGACGACCAGAATGACTACCCGACTCAGTTTGAAGTATGGAACCGCTAAAGCGATCAGTCGGCAGTTCTAACGTTGCGATCGTTCCACCAGCGAGGTAGCCACAACCAGGGGACGATGACCGCGAGTTGGATGGCATTCATGCGAACGCCGCCGAGGCTTTCGTGTTCGTCGCTGAACTGGTCGCCGGACCAGCCAATCGCCAGCGAAAGCGCGACCGCCAGTGCGAGGCGTTGCCAGTGGAGAGGTTGTTCTTGCAAAAGAAGGCCACAGATGATGGCTACCGAAGGGAGCGATACCAGGAACACGACAATATCGATCCACGGGGCCGAGAGAATTTCGTCACCCGCAATTCTTGCGAGCGATCCAGCCGCAGCGACAACGATTGAGGCAACCAAGTAGTGGCGGATACCAAATCGCCAGTCGTTTGGTTCGTTGGCGCGCTTTTCGCGCTGTCGCACACGAAGCGAGCGCCAAAAGCGATAGGGACCAAGCAGGAGCATCACGATCAGCGCGCTCAGAAAAAAAACCGCCGCGATCAGTGACGTATCGCTGAGATCTTGATCGTTCGATTTGCTCGCACCGAAAAACACCGAAGCCAGGTAAGAGACGAGAGGAACCGCAACAAAGGCCCATGCGCGATAGCGATTGCGACGAGCCACGGCCGCCAATGCGACCAGGCCAGTCTGCGAGAAACAAAGCGCGAGCAGCCCAGCAATCGCGAGATCGTCGTCGAAGTCGGGCTCTCCCTGAAATGCGACGCCATTAGCGAGCAGCGTGGCAAGCACTAGAAACAAATAGGCTCGCCAACCTGCGAAAGATTGGCGTTGCGGTTGATCGTTGTTGTTGAGGTTGTCGTTTCGCATGCTGTCGCTTCAAGAGCACAATCTTAATTTGTCGCGTAACAATTGGCCGCTATTTCAGCGCAGGACGCGACCTGTGTCACAGTTTCGCGTTGCAAAGTTTCTCGCAGCTTGCGAAGATACCACTTACTGCCTTGAGTATGCCACCCAAATTGACGGGCCGCCTGTGACTAGTTCTGCTTTGATTGAAAAATGTTGTCTGCTGACTGACGATGCGGCAGGCGATCCAACTCATTTCATGATCGACCGGGCGTTCGAGCAACTCCGTCTCGATTGGCGATTTTTGACCTTCGAGATCGACCCGAACCGCCTGGGGGAAGTGCTGGCGGGGGTCGACGCCCTCGGTTTTCGCGGGGCGATGCTCTCGCCCCGCTTGCGTCAATTGGCCGGCCGTCTCGCGAACGACCGCACTCCCGCTGCCGAGCGTGCCCAGGCAATAAACTCT
>JBGSWC010000441.1:0-6900 GCA_041752635.1 Pirellulales bacterium
GCCACCGGTCGGAGCGGCGTTGCGTCTCGCGCAGCGCGATGTGCCCGTGCTGGCGCTACCCGTCGGCAGCCGCACGCGTTTGCCCGACATCGAACTGTTGAGCCTTGACCTGCCGACATTTGGTGTGGCCGGCAAAACAGTCCGTGTGCCGTTCACAATCGAAAGTTCGTTGCCGCGCGAATACGTGGCGACTGTGACGCTGGCGGCGGCCAATGGCGATGAGATCACACAGGAAGTTCGCATCAAACCCCAAGGTCGCACCACCGACGCGATCATCTGGAAACCGGCCGACGTGGGCGACTACACGTTGACAATGAAAGTGCCGGGACACCCCGACGAGACAATCGACGACAACAATGAATTGTCGGCACCGATTGCGATTCGCGAAGAAAAGCTCCGCGTGCTGGTAATCGAGTCGATTCCGCGCTGGGAGTACCGCTACCTCCGCAACGCACTGTCTCGCGACCCGGGTGTCGAAGTTTCGTGCCTGTTGTTTCACCCTGGGCTAAGCAAAGTTGGCGGCGGTAACAAAGATTACATCAAACAGTTCCCTGACGGACTCGATGAACTGGCGAAGTACGACGTTGTGTTTTTGGGCGACGTTGGCGTCGAAGATGGGCAGCTCACCGAAGAAGAATGTCGGCTACTCAAGGGGCTCGTCGAAAAGCAAGCGAGCGGCCTCGTCTTCATGCCCGGCATGGCGGGACGACAATTTTCACTAATGGAAACCGAACTCGAAGAGCTTTACCCCGTCGTTCTCGACGAAGCTCAGCCCGGCGGCTGGGGATCGAGACTGCCCAATCAATTCGAGCTCACCGAGCTTGGGCGACGGAGCCTGCTCACCAAACTGGCCGACACAACCGACGACAATGGCGACGTCTGGGCCAACCTACCTGGCTTCCAGTGGTACGCCCCCGTACTCCGTTCGAAGGCGGGGAGCGAAGTCTTGGCCGTGCATCAAGATGTATCGAACCAATATGGTCGGCTGCCACTGCTAGCGACTCGAACATTTGGTGCGGGCAAGGTGCTGTTTATGGGAACCGACGGCGCGTGGCGGTGGCGGAAGGGTGTCGAAGACAAATACCACTATCGCTTTTGGGGGCAGGTCGTACGCTGGATGGCTTACCAACGCAACATGGCCGAGGGGGAATCGATGCGGCTTTACTATTCGCCCGAACAGCCCGAGCTGCGGCAAACGATCACGCTCAAGGCCAACGTGATGGAAACAAGCGGCGAACCGCTGCAAAAAGGGGAAGTCATCGCCCGCATCGTCTCCCCCGGCGGCACAGGCAAGACCGTTCGCTTCGAGTCGACCGGTGAAGAATGGGGCGCTTTCGCCGGTCGTTACACACCGACGGAACCGGGACGCCACGAAGTGACTCTAAGCTGTAAGCAAACGGGCGGAGTGCTCGAAGCGAGCTTTTTTGTGCAGGGTTCGGTCGTTGAGCCGATTGGTCGCCCCGCACGTCCCGAAGTGCTCGCCGAGATCGCCCGCGTTACCGATGGCCGGTTGCTCGAAAAAGTCGACATCGATGAAGTCGTTCAATACCTCGCCCGGCTGCCCGAGCCCCCCGCATCGGTCCGCCGGGTACAGTTGTGGAGCCACCCGGCGGTCGCCGCAGGAATGGTCTTTTTGTTAGGCGTTTTTTGGGTCGGACGTAAGGTCGTGGGATTAATCTAGCGAATGAGTTTGCAACCAGAGCAAGAAAACGTGAGAATCAGGGGGCAATCCTGTGACCAACGTCACCGGCTTACCCTCTTACCGACAACTGTAAACTTGATACTGATAACTTTCCCAAGGGAGTGTCCGTTATGAGTCGCCTTCAATCGCAAACTCGATTGCAGATTCCCACCTCGCTGTCGGACCAACTCCTTGCATTTCGTCGCCGGGTGTGGTCGAGCAAAATGACCGAAGCGGTCGCCTGTGCGGCAGCGGCTGTGCTGGTGGCGTACCTCACACTTTTCGCACTCGACCGAATGTTCGACACCCCTCGCCCCATTCTTTGGGTGCTGGCCGTCGGGGCGGGTGTCGGTTGTTTGCTGGTGCCTTACTACTTTCACCGGTGGGTGTGGCGCAATCGTCGGCTCGAACAACTCGCGCGACTCCTCGCGCGGAAACTCCCGCGCGTGGGCGATCAACTGCTTGGTGCGATAGAACTCGCTGGCAGCGATTCTGAGCAATCGCGTTCGCGGCGACTCTGCGAGGCGGCCATCGAACAAGCGGCTGCCGACACCGCCAAGCGTGACCTCCGCGAAACGGCACCTGTCTCCTACGCCAAACCCGCGATCTTGCTCGCTTCGCTTACCGGCATGGCAGCGTTTGCACTCGCGTTGTTCTACCCCTTGGCCGCCTCGAACGCCTGGGCTCGGCTTGCCAGTCCTTGGGGCGAGGTGCCCCGGTACACATTCGCGGCCGCCGAGCCACTAGCCAATGACTACATCGTCCCTCATGGCGAAGACTTTGAGCTCAGTATCAACTTGTTGCCAACATCCGAATGGTTTCCGAACGAAGCAAAGCTCGTGATCGGCAACCAGCCAGTGATCACTGCCGCTCGCGATGGCGAGACCTACCACTTCGCTGCTCCACCACAAATCGACGACCTACCGATGCTGCTCACCATCGGCGACTGGTCGCAAGAAGTCACGCTGCAACCGCGATTGCGACCCGAGCTAACGGGACTCAACGCATCGGTGATGCTACCCGAATATCTGGGGCACACCGAGAAGGTCACACTCGATGCTCGTGGTGGAACAGCCACTGTGGTGAGAGGGAGCGCGGTCGAACTAGCTGCCACTATCAGCCGCCCGCTTAATTCGGCGAAAGTCGACGGTACTGCAGCGAACGCGACCGGCGACTCGTTCGTCGCTAGCGCCGGAATTCTCGACGCGCGAAAGGAACTAAAACTCACTTGGCGTGACGAACTGGGACTCGAAGCCAAAGAGCCGTTCGTCATTAGCCTCGACGCCATCGACGATGCCGCGCCGACGCTCGCTTGCGAAGACTTGCCCCGCCGAAAGGTAGTGCTCGATACCGAACAACTCGCGTTCCAAGTTACCTCGCGCGACGACTTTGGCGTTCGGGAGATTGGCTTCGCCTGGCAAGGCATCCGCCACGAGCTGAATCCTAATCCGGCGACCGGCGAAAAGTTGCTCGCCCCGGGCGATCACGAGTCGCAATCGCTCGATGCCAGTGGCACCTTCACGGCGACTTCGCTTGGCATTGAGCCACAAGCGATCGAGTTGCGGCTGTTTACTAACGACTACTTCCCTGGTCGCGAGCGTGTTTACTCGGCCCCCTATCTGCTGTTTGTGCTCGATGCCGAGCAACACGCGATTTGGGTTACCGAGCAGCTAGCCAAATGGCATCGCCAGGCGCTAGAGGTTCGCGACCACGAAATGCGGCTCTACGAAACCAACAAGCAGCTTCGCGAGCTCACCGCCGAACAACTCGATAGCCCAAAAAATCGCAAGCGAATCGAAGAGCAGGCCTCGGCGGAGTCGGCCAACGGGCGACGCCTCGCGGCCCTCAATGCGAACGGCAACGAACTGCTCAAACAAGCCGCCCGCAACCCCGAGATTGGTGTGGGCCACCTTGATCGCTGGGCCGAGATGATGCAGATTCTCGCCGACATCTCGGCCAATAGAATGCCGAGCGTGGCCGACATGCTTAAGGAAGGGGCAGCCGCTCCGAAGGCGAGCCAGATGGCGGCTAAAAGCGCGCCATCGGCTGGTCAAGACCGCAGCAATCCATCGGGGGGAAATGCCTCGAAAGAAACAGATGATGGAAAGCCCAAGCCCTCGATTCCGTCGATCGTCGACAAGGAGTCGTCGATGCAGCAGTTCGACCCAGCCGAGCCGAGCGATCCTGCGGAAAAGAAGCCCAGCACCCCCAGTTTCCGTTTGCCCGGCACGACGCTCGCCGGCAAACCATCGAAGGCTCCGCCGACTCCTGCCGGCGACAATATGGAAGAAGCGGTCACCGCTCAACAAGACTTGCTTGCCGAGTTCGAGAAGGTAGCCAACGAATTAAACGAAGTGCTTGCCAATCTCGAAGGAAGCACGCTGGTCAAGCGACTCAAGGCGGCCGCGCGAAAGCAGTACGCCATTGCCGGCCGTATTTCGGAGAAGATCGACGGCGCGTTCGGGCTCGCCCCCTCGCGAACCGCTCGAGAAGTACGCGACGAACTCAACGAACTCTCGAAGCTCGAAGACCTGAGTGTCTACACCATATCGTACATCATGGATGACATGGAGGCCTACTTCGAACGGCGACGCTTGGTGAAATTCCGCGCGGTGCTTGACGAAATGAAAGAAGAAGATGTGCTCGGTGGCATTCGTCGACTCGCCGACGACATTCCCAACGAGCAAGGTCTGTCGATTTCGCAAGCCGAATACTGGAGCGACACGCTCGACCGCTGGGCCGAAGACATCGTCGACCCCGCGTGTAAGGGGGCTTGTCCCGGTGGTGGTAGCAAAGGGAGCTTGCCACCGTCGATTGTGCTCGAAGTGCTAAAAATCCTCGAGGGAGAAATCAACATTCGCGAAGAAACCCGCGTTGCCGAACAGGCGAAGCCCGGTGTCGAAGCAAAGATCCATAACAAAGAAGCCATGCGACTGGGGGAAGCTCAGTTTGCGCTTGAGGGTCGCATCAACGATGTGATCTTGCGAATTCTCGAACTTCCCGACGCTGAGGCCGAGTTTGGCAAAGAACTGCAATTGCTCGAACAGGTCGGCGTGGTCATGAACGATGCAACCTCGATTCTCGAACGGCCCGACACAGGCAACGATGCCGTGGCGGCCGAAACCGAGGCAATTGAACTCTTGCTGGCCAGCAAGCGGATCAATCCTAACGGTGGCGGCGGTGGCGGATCGAGTCCCGGCGGCGGCGGCGGTGGCGACACCGAAGATTCGGCCCTCGCCCTGATCGGTAGCGGCATGAACCAAAAAGAGGTTCGCCAAGAAACGAACACCTCTCAAGCCGTCGGTGAGTCGGGCGTCAACTTGCCCGAAGAGTTCCGCGCCGGTCTCGACGAATACTTTAACCAGATCGAACAAGCGGGCGGCTAGCCTTTTGAAAGTAGCCACCGTCGCCAGACGGTGGACCGATTGACTGCCACCGTCTGGCGACGGTGGCTACAATGCGAGAATCACGACATGAAAATTTTAGTGTTATCGATACTGCTGGTCGCTGGTCTCTATGGCTCGGCCAATGCCGATCAAGTCTTGCTGGACCAGGTCGTTATCGAGATTGACGGCGCTGTGCCGGTCGGCAATAACGCCGAGGCCCAGGTCATCGCGATGGCCAACCAGCTTAAGCCTCATTTGGCGGTCGAGATTTCGTTCGCCAAACGGGCTGCCGAACTCGAAGAAGATCAGGTCAAAAAGCTCGTCGAAGCAACTCGCGAGGGATGGATGCAGTGTGCTAAGGACGCGGTCGGCGGCAATAATCAACTGCAGGGCAACGCCATCTTTTTTGGCAATGGCCGCGTGGTGCGTGGCGCGACGAACGACCTCTACCAGCGACTTGGCAAGGTCGTTGCCGACACACTGCCCAAGGTCGCTGATGCCGACCAGGTGGCGAAATATAAGAAGGAATTCGCTGCCCGCGACGAGTTTCGCAAACAGGCAACCATCGATGAAATGACCGCGATGCTAGACGAAGGACTGCTACTTGACGACGAACAGCGCGATAAGATTCGCCAATCGCTCGTTTCTGAGTGGCAAGATGCCTGGGCGGGAAACATGGAAGCGCTCCAGCAATACGGCGAGCAATACTATCCCTCGCTTCCCGACAAGGTCATCGTGCCCCACCTCAGCAAAATACAAAAGAGCCGCTGGGACACACTACAAAAAGTGAACGCGAGCGTCGGCTTCGGCAACAACATGTTCGGCGCGCAAGTGATCGCCGACATCAAAATTCCTGATCCTCAACCGCCCAAGGACGCTGGTGAGGAAGCTGCCGCGGTGCCCAACGCCCTGATTCGTCTACAGCAGTTAGTTCCAGCCATGCAATCGTTTTCCGCGGAAGCCGAAGAACTGATCGATGAGTAACCAGAGCAAACCATGATCGATAATTTTAGAATAGTTGTTGTCGCTCTCGCCGTCGCGTGTATTAGCGTCGCCCAGGCACAGGAATTTGTCCTCGACGAGTCGACCTTCGATTCGTGGCTCTTGTCGTCGGCCGGGTTTAATCGCAGCCATGGGACCAGCTATCGCGATTTTCTCGAACAACAATCGTTGACCCAAATCGCCACGGCCGAGAATGCAACCGACTTGACCGAAGAGCAGCAACAAAAACTGAAGCTCGCGGCGCGTGGCGATACGGCGCTCATCGTCGACGAGATCGAAAAACTCCGCGATGAATTGATTGGCCAAAGCTTTCCGCAAAACAACATCAACGAGCCTTACCAAAAAATCCAAGCCCTTGGCTCGCAACTCAACGCCGGGCTGCACGGCCCCGATTCGCTGATGAGCAAAGTGCTCCATCAGGTGTTGACCGACGAACAACAGGCGGCCATCGATAAACTCGAAGCCGAGCGCCGCGAGCGGCAGCATGAGGCGTCGATGAAAATGTTGATCGCCGGACTCCAGCGATTCTGTCCGATGACCGAAGAACAGCGCGAGTCCTTTCTCAAATTGGCGATCGAAAACTCCAAACCGGCTCCCCGGTCGCACCAATACGAACGCTACTTGTTGCTCTATCAGCTCAACAAACTACCACAGGACAAAATCAAATCCATTTTTGACGATGCCCAATACAAATCGCTCGAACCGGCCCTTCGTCAAGGCAACGCCTACCGCCACATGCTCGAGCAGCAAGGGCTGATCGTGGCGGAGTGATCTGTGACTTTGAGCCGACGGCGCTAGCCGCGGGTAAGTCGAGAAACGATTCGATCAACA
>JBGSWC010000442.1:0-15447 GCA_041752635.1 Pirellulales bacterium
ACATTGCGCTCACCACCAACGGAGTGCTACTGGCCGAACAAGCCGAAGATTTGAGAACTGCCGGTCTCGACCGCCTCAACATCAGCCTCGACACGCTCGACCCAGCAAAATTCGAGCGGCTCACGCGCCGGCGGCTCTTAGACCGAGTGCTGGTGGGCATCGACCGGGCGTGCGACGTCGGCTTTCGGCAAATTCGACTGAATGCCATTGCGATTCGGGGCGAGACCGAGACCGATGTGATTCCGCTCGTCGAGTTCGCCCGCGAGCGCGGTCTCGAGCTTCGCTTCATCGAATTCATGCCGCTCGACGCCGATGGCCGTTGGCAGCCCAACCAGGTGCTTAGTGGCGAAGCGCTGAGAGAGATCGTTGCAGAACATTTCGGCCCTCTCTGCCCTGCCCCGCGTGCGGACGACAGCCAGCCGGCGGTCGACTATCTATTTTCTGATGGTGGGCGTATTGGTTTTATCCATCCTGTCTCACAGCCCTTCTGCGAAAGCTGCAACCGTCTTCGACTCACCGCCGAGGGACAAATTCGTAACTGTCTCTTCAGCCACAACGAATGGGACGCGCGGCAGCTCCTCCGCGGGGGGGCAAGCGACGAAGAGCTGCGACAATTGGTACGCGATGCGATTGCTGCGAAAGCCGCCGGGCATGGCATCGACACAGTCGGGTTCGTCCGCCCAAAACGTGCCATGTACCAAATCGGCGGATAAACAATCGCCTCGTGCCCCAGGGAGCGAAATGCTCGGCGAGTTTCGCCACGTTGCGTTCCTGCTAGCGTCGGCAACGAAGAATTGCTAGTCTGCCGACATGCCAAAACACGACTCCCCAACCGAAGCGTCGCCCCCCCCCTGGTACGCCGACGGGCTCCAATTCACCTGCACCGGCTGTGGCGATTGCTGTACCGGAGCCGCTGGCTATGTCTGGCTTAATCGCGAAGATAGCGAGGCCATCGCCGGCCACCTCGGGATGACACGCGAGGAGTTCGAGAAAAAATACACACGCAAAGTCGGCGTGCGGCTGAGCCTCATCGAATATGCAAACGGCGACTGCGTCTTTTTTGATAGCAAAACACGCAAGTGCGGCGTCTACGAAGCTCGCCCGCGGCAATGCCGAACGTGGCCTTTCTGGGACTCCAACCTCCGCACGCCACAAACCTGGGCCGACACTTGTAAGGCGTGCCCCGGTAGCGGCACTGGCGAGCTGCACCAGCTCGAAGTCATCGAAACCCAGCGTGCGGCCATCCGCGTCTAGCTAGCAGTCTTTTCGCGACCCGCGGAGGGACTCGAAGCGGACGACTCTATCAATTGCGTCGACTTTTCTAATTGACTTAAGTTTGGCGGATGTGGCGGTCGATGAAGTATTCCGACAGACCCTTGCAGTCTGGTCGGCGTCGCGAACGGTGCCGGCGAATTTGAACGTAAGCTGTTATTTACCAACATCTTACGCAAGAAATCGCCAAAATCGAGCCGCGTCGAACGTCCCTCACGGGACCTAAGTTATTTGACAACTAGGAGTTACGAACAAACGGCCCCGCCAAAAATGGCGGCAGCCGGAGCAGATAAATATTGGAAAAGAGGCCAGCAAGTTGAATCGACTTAGGTCGATTTGCAAACCGGCGAACTTGACTCAACTGCTTACCAGATTTACACTTGAGTCGATTGGGGAACATTGCTTGCGTGCCTAATAGGGTTCCACAGCAGTCCTCATTTTAGACTTCTTGTAAGGCGGAGAAGCTGTTGTGACCAAGAAAGAAATCGTCAAGACGATCTCTGAGCAGATTGGACTCACTCAGCTCAAGACAAAAGAGATCGTCCAAAAGACTTTCGACGCCATTATCGAGACGCTGGTCGAAGACCAACGCATCGAGTTACGCAACTTTGGTGTGTTTGAAGTCAAACGCCGCGCGGCTCGCAAGGCCCGCAACCCACGCACCAACGAAAAAGTGACCGTCCCCGAAAAGTTCGTGGTGACGTTCAAACCGGGCAAAGAGATGGTAGCAAAAGTCCGCGAAATGGAGCGGGCCGCCGCCGAAGAGTACGCCCGGGCCGAAGCCGCCGCCCGCAATGGACATGTCGCTCACGAGGCGATGCCACCAACGGGACCGGCCGCCGATGGTAGCAATTACCTTGCCGGTCGTCGGCTGCCACCCTACGAAGACGAAGATTAGGGCGGCGAAAATTAGGTCCAATACCGCACTTGCGGGTTCGTGACTCCTGACGATACAAGCACAACCGACAACTTTTCAAATACGCAACAACACAAGGCTGAAAGAACACGACGTTCCGCTCAGCCCAACTTTTCAACACTCGATCAAACTCATCGTTCGACGGCAGTCACGACCCACCCAAGGGTTCGCGGCGGGTCGCTACTCAAGGAGGAGTAACAGTCCCATGCTTACTTGGCTCAAGCGAAACCGATCGCCGCGAAAGCTAATGCTTGCCGCCGTCGCCGCCTGCGTGCTCGCCACCAACACAGGTTGCCTAATCCCGATGTACAGCGCCGACCCGACACGTCGTGCTCAGCAACTGCTGTACACATCGGAAGACCTCCGCACCGCGCTCGACGAATGGGAACGCATCTGGTTCCTCGACATGCCGAGCCATATGAAACCGCATCGCACCCATGGTGGTGTGATCTAGCGATTGGCCTGCGGGCTGCTTAATCAACGATCAAATACCCTGTCGCCCGACTTGCGGGCGATGGGGTTTTTTTGTTTATTCGGCGGGGCATAAATACATTCGCAGACTCTCATCAACCTAATAACTTGCCAATCAGCGAACCGAACATCGGCTCGCTTCGGCCGGGCCGTCACAGTACAATAGCAAACCGATGCAATTTGCTGCCCGGGGAACCCCATTGATGAACATCTCTCAAATCGACGGCTACATCGAAAATGGACGGGTGATCTTGCCCTGGCCGGTCGCGCTGCCTGACGGTACACGCGTACAAGTGTCGATCGAATGCGGGCAGGAATCCAAAGCCGATAGTGCAATACTATCGACCGTGTATTTAGAGTCCGCCGCTTCATGGAGTGACTTTGTCGAGCAGACGTATGGCAGTTGTGCCGGCCTCGGGCTCGAACGAATCGAAGAAGGCGAGTTTGAGTCGCGCGAGACGATTCGATGAAGTGGATGCTCGACACAAACGCTTGCATCCGCTATCTCAACGGTCGCTCGCCGAAGTTGCGGGCGAGGCTCAATGCGGTCAAACCGGCGCAACTCTGCGTTTGTTCGATCGTGAAGGCGGAGTTGTTTTTCGGTGCTGCGGTATCGAACGATCCCGCGACCACTCTCGCTCATCAGCGTCTCTTCTTATTACCCCTGCCGTCGCTCTCCTTCGACGACGCGGCGGCCGAAAGCTACGCAGAGATCCGCGCCGATCTGACGCGTCGCGGCCAGCCTATTGGACCCAACGACACGCTTATCGCCGCCATCTGCCGGGCGAACCATGTAACGTTGGTGACCCACAATGTTGGCGAATTCAGTCGAGTCGCGGGGCTACAGTTTGAAGATTGGGAAGAGTGAGCAATATCGCTTAGTGGGGACATCGGCTGTCTTAATTCTTGTCAGTAGCGAGTAACGGCTCGCGCCAGAATTCTTGGTTCTTGATCATCATGTTGAGGGTCACTAGCAGTTTCCGCATCACGGCCACCAATCGGCCAAAATTACTCATAGAAAAAAGCCACCCACGATGGTAAAACAGTCGCATGGAAATTTATTCTTACCGTCCTGGTGAGCCTCACACCGGAGCTTTCGAACGTCGAGCTCGGTTTGGTCGATCGAAAAATTTTTGGCAGCCGACCACATGGAGCGAGGGGTTTTGACCGTAATGAGCCAACTGGTCGTTCAAAAACCAGTTCGTCAATTCGCCCGCAAAGAGCAGAATCAACTGGAAAACAAAGCGTTCTTGCAATTAGCGAGCGAGACAAAATGCGGGGTTTTGTCCGCTCCAATCGTGTTTGCCATTTTGGGGTCAAAACGGTCAAAACTCGATGACAAATTTGAAGAATTAAGTAACGGATCGCAGAACGAGCTTCACGCGTGAGAGCAGCCACAATAATTGACCTTTCCGTCCAACTCGGTCGGCTGCGGTTACCCAATCCGGTGCTTGTTGCCTCGGGCACTTTTGGCTACGCCCGCGAGATGGCCGGTCTCGTCGACCTCGTGCGGCTGGGGGGTATCGTCCCCAAGACCATCACCCAGGAGCCTCGCCAGGGTAACCGTCCGTGGCGGACCATTGAAACAGCCGGTGGGATGCTCAATTCGAGTGGGCTCGATAACGATGGCATCGAGAGTTTTACCGAGAAACTGCTTCCCTACCTCGCCAGCCTCGGCGTGCCGGTCATTGTCAGCGTGGCGGGGCGGACCGCCGATGAGTTCGAGCGGCTCGTCGCGCGAGTCGCTGAAGCGGGGGGGGCGTCGGCGGTCGAGCTGAATATTAGCTGCCCCAATGTCTCGGGGGGTGTCGACTTTGGCACCGACCCGGCGATGTGTGAAGACGTTGTCGCCCGCTGCGTCAAAGCAAGCGACCTGCCGGTGATCGCCAAGCTCACACCGAACGTCACGCGAATTGCCCCCCTCGCACAGGCGGCCGAACAGGGGGGGGCCGATGCTGTGGCGCTCATTAACACCTGTCTCGGCATGGCGGTCGACTGGCGCAGGCGGCGGCCGATGCTCGGCAACGTGATGGGGGGGCTCAGCGGACCAGCGATCAAGCCAATCGCCCTGCGGGCCGTTTATCAAGTCAGGCAGGCGGTGGCGATTCCGATTATTGGCATCGGCGGAATCGCCACCATCGACGATGTGATGGAGTTTATGGTCACCGGTGCGTCGGCTGTGCAGCTTGGCACCGTCAACTTTTATGACCCGACCGCTAGCATGAAGATTCTCGATGAACTACCCTCGGCACTAGCGAGCCTCGGCGCGACGTCGGCGAGCGAAATCGTCGGCACGCTTTCGTCGTTTGAGGCTAACAAGTAGAGAACCGTCTAAGTCACCATCCGTCATTCCCGCCCCACGCTTTCATGGCCAAACCCGCCGCCGGCAAATCACTCTGGAGCGATGCGTGGCAGAAGCTGCTGCGTAGCCGAATGGCGGTCGGGAGCATGGTGGTGCTGACCCTGGTCGCACTGGCGGCGTTCTTTACGCCACTCTTGCCGTTGCAACCATCTGATCGCTATTTCACGTCGCGGCAGTTCGCGGAGCCGACTTTCGCTACACCGGAACAAGAGTTCAAGCTCTCGCTCGAAGCGATCGCCAGTGCGCGGCAAAAATCGCGCGAGCTAAAAACGGAGTTGCGTGGCGACAATGTCTACAGCAAGTCCGACGCCGACCAAGTATTCGACACGCTGATTCGACCCTATACCGACGCCGGTTTTCCACCCGGCCTCGGACCACTAAGCCGATTGATGATTCAGATGCGACTGCGCATCTTCGGCGATTATCAAATTCCTTCGCTGATGGGCCGCGACAAAATGGGCCGCGATGTCATGGCCCGCGTGTTTTGGGGAGCCCGCGTTTCGCTGCTCGTTGGCATTGTCGCGACGCTCGTCTCGCTGGTGATTGGTGTGACCTATGGAGCGGTGAGTGGCTACGCTGGTGGCTGGGTCGATGCGCTGATGATGCGGATCGTCGACGTGCTCTATTCAGTGCCCTTCATTTTCGTGGTGATTTTCTTGCTCACGATCCTCGGCCAAGAACAAGTCAAGAAGAATCTCGAGAGCTATGGCATCTCGCGGATCACGATATTCTACGTTGTGGTCGGGGCCATCTATTGGCTCACGATGGCCCGCGTCGTCCGCGGACAGGTTCTCTCGCTCAAACACGAACTATTCGTCGAAGCGGCCCGCGCTCAAGGGGCCGGTTGGAAGCGAATCGTTGCGCTCCACCTCGTCCCGAATGTCGCCAGCGTGGTCATCGTTTACCTGACCCTCACAATTCCCCGGGTGATGTTGTTCGAGGCGTTCCTGAGCTTCTTGGGCCTCGGCGTCCAATCGCCCGATGTGTCGTGGGGGCTGCTGGCGAAAGAGGGCATGAGCGTGATCACATCACTGCGGGTGTATTGGTGGCTTGTCGTTTTCCCCAGCGTCGCCATCGCCCTTACGCTCTTTGCCCTGAACTTCTTTGGCGACGCACTTCGGGATGCCCTTGATCCAAGGATGCGGAGTGAGACTTAAGCACACGTTGTTTGCTTTAGCCGAGACGTGCAGCCATAATTCAATGTCCGAACCCTGTGGTGAGGTAAACCATGTCGAAAGGTCCACCGACCGTGAAGCGCTTTCCGACTTCAAAGCAAAGGAAGATGGACGCTCTATTAGACAAGAACGCTGAAGGGGTGATTTCACCCGATGAGCGCAAGGTCTTAACCGAACTTGTTGCCGAAGCTGAAAAGCTGATGGTCGAGAATTCCAAAGCCTTGGCCGACTTTGTGAGAGACCACAAACCGACGACGATTCCTGCGGGAGCCGTACCGGTTACGGTTTGGGTCGCTGCAGAACAGTCACGACCCTCATAGTGGCCAACACTAGGCAATATCGGGCGTTCGTGACATCGCGTGCCGGCGGGGCGTGCGAGTACTGCCGGTTGGTGCAGGAATTCAGCGGAAACGTATTCCATATCGAGCACGTGGTGCCGAAGTCTCTGGGCGGGGCGACTTCGCTCGATAATCTCGCACTCAGTTGTTCGGGCTGTAACCTTGCGAAGGGACCACCTACGGGAATGAAGATAGCTGGAAACGCAGTTGAAACCGCCTTTTTCAATCCGCGAAACTACTCACCATCAACGCTAGGCTGGCACTTGCACTTCAACCTCGACCGCGAAAGTGGAATCATCTACCCGATTTCTGACCGAGGCATTGCGACAATCCAGGGGCCGGACATGAATTCCGACTTAAGGGTGCGAGCAAGGCAATGGCAATGGGAGGCAGGGGTTTTGCGATAGCAAGGGTTTGAGGAAATGCCAAACTCGCTCATTGTTAGTCAACGACACGCAGAATTTGCAACCTTGGCCCCAATTGGTTATATTCCAGGCGGCGAGTCTCGGGCGACTCGGCGGGTCGAAGCCATCAGGATTCGGCTTTCCTTCCATGCCCCTTGCGAATCATTTTTTGCTCTTTGAATTGCGTCGACTTGGCGGCGCTACACGACCGCGGAAACCCAAGAAAACGAGACAATCCCTCAACACAAGGACAGCGCGAGTCATGAGCGAACAAAACACCAGTGGCAGTAATCGCCGGCAATTCATCTCGGGCACCACGGCAGCCATCGCCGGGGCTACGATCCTGGGAACTAGCAATTTCGTTCACGCAGGGGCTCACCCGTTCGGCGACGACGAAATCAAGATCGGCCTGATCGGCTGTGGCGGTCGTGGTACCGGTGCCGCCGACCAAGCCCTGTCGACCCCCGGTAAGACAAAGTTGGTTGCTGTCGGCGATGCGTTCCGTGATCGACTCGATGGCTGCGTTGGACAGATCGAGAAACGCCACAGCGATAAGATGGACCTGCCCGAAGAACGCAAGTTCGTTGGCTTCGATGCTTACAAGAACGTCATCGCTAGTGGTTGCGACTTGGTGATTCTCGCTACCCCGCCCGGTTTTCGGCCCATTCACTTCGAAGCGGCCGTGAATATGGGCAAACACGTCTTCATGGAAAAACCCGTCGCGGTCGATGCCCCCGGCGTTCGTCGCGTGCTCGCAGCCGGCACCATCGCTCGCGAGAAGGGACTCGGCGTCGGTGTCGGACTTCAGCGCCGTCACGCAGCCGACTACATGGAGACCGTCAAGCAAATCCAAGACGGCGCCCTCGGCGACATTCTGCTCACTCGCGTCTATTGGAATGGTGGCGGCGTGTGGGTCCGCCCGCGAACGTCCGACCAGTCCGAGATGGAATACCAGATGCGCAACTGGTACTACTTCAATTGGCTGTGCGGCGATCATATCGTCGAGCAACACATCCACAACCTCGATGTCAGCAATTGGCTCAAGGGAATGGTGCCTATTTCCGCCAACGGCATGGGTGGTCGCGAAGTTCGCGTCGGCAAACAATATGGCGAAATCTTCGACCACTTTGCCTGCGAATACACCTATCCCGACGGCAGCACCATGTTGAGCCAATGCCGCCACGTACCAGGCGCTTGGAGCCAAGTGGCTGAATACTGCTCGGGCAGCAAAGGCCACAGCAAGCTCGACTCGGGCCGCTTGTTGGGACACGACGGCAGCGAAATCTTCCGCTTCCGTGGCAAGGGCACCAACCCTTACCAACAAGAGCACGACGACCTGCAAGCGAGCATTCGTGCGGGTAGCCCCATCAACGAAGCCGAGTATGGTGCGACCAGCACCATGACGGCCATTTTGGGCCGGATGGTCACCTACTCGGGTCAGGTCATCAAGTGGGATGATGCCATTAACAGCAACATTTCCATCGCGCCCGAGGAGTATTCGTTCGACGCGCCGCCACCGGTCATGCCCAATGCGGATGGAGCCTATCCGATTCCCGTGCCTGGTAAGACCCAAGTGGTTTAATCGATTGCACGGCCCCCAAAGGCCCAAAATTTTCCGCCGACCGTTGGCTTTGTCCACGTCGGCAGGGTACATTTATGGCGATCGGCACTCGGGCCGGTCGCTCGCTGGGGATGTGGCGGAACTGGCAGACGCGCTGGATTTAGGTTCCAGTTCCTTCGGGAGTGCAGGTTCGATTCCTGTCATCCCCACTTGAGCAAGTTCATCCGAGTTTCACCTAAATTTTGTTGATCATCTAAAGAGGTTTGTTATGCAAAAAGCTGTGCAGAGAATTATCGCTTCGCTGGTGTTGGGTGTGATTGTGCTAGGCCTACCCAGCACGGCGCTCGCGATGGTCCAATTCCACAAGGCGTGGCTCGATAAGTACATCACCGACGAAACCGACGAAGCCTATACAGAACTCGTTAAGAAAGAAGCCAAGTGTTGGGTGTGTCATCAAGGCAAAACCAAGAAGCACCATAACACATATGGCAAGCACTTTTTGCCGCTGCTCGAAAAAGAAGACAAGGATGATACCGATAAGATCATGAAGGCGATTGAAAAAGTCGGTGCCATGCACAGCATCGAAGGCGACGAAGCGAGCCCGACCTACGCCGAGCTAATCGCCAAGGGCAAATTGCCTGTCGATCTCGAAGAAGCGAAGAAAGAACCAGAGGGCGAAGAGAGCGAAAAATAGTCGATTCGCTTTGCGAAGCTGACATCTCGAAGCCTGCGATCATCTGTTTCGATGATCGCAGGCTTTTTCTTACGCAAGCTTCGCAACGCAAGCTCCGCTTGCTGGTGCTACGTCGTCCAACCAACGCGTGGATCGAGCAACGTGTAAGCAAAGTCGACCAGCGTGTTCATTACGAATAGCAGAATTGTGAACAGCACGGTCAACCCCATCGCCATCGGTGTGTCGTTCACTAGCGCCGACTGCACGAAGGCGTAGCCAAGCCCTGGGACAGCGAATATCTTTTCGACCACTAGCGACCCAGTGATGATGCCCGCCACGGCGGGACCCAAAAAGCTGACGACTGGCATCACCGCGATCGGCAGCGCGTGAGACATCACCACTCGCCACTCGCTAAGGCCCTTGGCCCGGGCGGTGCGAATGAAGTCTTGCGAAAGCACATCGAGCATGCCGGTGCGAGCAATGCGAGCAATGTAGGCGGCATAGGGTGCGCCCAAACAGAGCGCCGGCAGTATCATCGCCCGGGGCGATCCCCAACCGGCGGGCGGCAACAGCGGTATCAGAAACACAAACAGCAAGATCGAAAAGCCAGCGATCACAAAGTTGGGCAGCGCGATGCCAACCGTCGCGATGGTCATGAGGCTCACATCCGCAAACGACCCCCGCCGAGCCGCCGAAACGATGCCCGCGAGTAGCCCGACAAGCGAGGCAAACGCAAGGGCCAGTAGCCCGAGCGCCGCCGACGCAGGCCAACACTCGGCGACGACGCGGTTGACGGTGAAGTCCTGCATCTTGAAGCTCACACCTAAGTCACCGACGGCCATTTTTCGCAGGTCGATACCGTAGCGCTGGTAAGCCGGCAAATGGAGGTTGTAGCGACGTTCCATATTCGCGCGAATAGCAGGCGGCATTTCTCGCTCGCGGTCGAACGGAGTTCCCGGCGCAAAATTCGCGAGTACCCAAGTGATGGTGAACACGACCCACACAGTGAGTACCATCCAACAAAATCGGCGTAAAAAAAAGGCGATCATTGAGCCGGTGGATTCATGAAAGGGTTAGGGGATTTTTGTGTCCGATCGATCCAAATCGCACTGAGCGGATGGGTGTCTTGGAGATTATTGTAGAAGCCACGGACGTAGGGTTTTACCAGGTTCCGAGAGTAGTAGAAATAGATCGGCACGATGGGAACTTCGTCGACGAGAATTGCCTCGGCCTTGGCAAGCGCCGCGAGTCTTTCTTCGGCGTCGACGATGCTCATTGCTTCGCTAATGAGTCGATCGTATTCAGGATTCGACCAACCGGTCTGATTATTTTCACCGTCGGTGACGTACATGTCGAGCCAAGTATTAGGATCGATGTAATCGCCGGTCCAGGCTTGGCGACCGATGTCGTATTGCTTGAGCCGGAGACGATTAAGGTAGGAACCCCACACCTCGTTCTGCAACGTCACTGTGATTCCCAGTTCGCGCTGCCATTGTTTGCGCGCCAACTCAGCCATCGCTTCATGTTGATCAAGCGTGTTGAAGAGAATCTCCATTCTTGGAAAGCCGCGGCCACCTGGAAAACCTGCTTCAGCCAGTAGCTCGCGCGCACGTTCGGGGTCGGGTTCACCAATCGTTGGCGATAGATATCCACGAATTCCGGGTGGCACTAAATTGAGGGCCGGTTTCTCGGTGCCTCGCGTAACAGTGTCGATAAACTCTTGGCGGTCGAGAGCCAGCGCCAACGCTTGTCGGACACGTTTGTCGTCGAGCGGAGGCCGGGTCGTGTTGAGTTTGTAGTAATAGACGGTGAGTTGTGGGAACGGGTTAAAGTCGTCGCGAGGCGGATCGGCATTCATAATGTCGGGGACCACTGTGCCGTCGAGCTGGGTAACCCAGTCAATTTCGCCCGCTTCATACATATTCAGGGCCGTGTTGGAGTCTTCGATTGCGAGCGCGTCGATCGTTTCGAGCTTCACCGCATCGGCGTTCCAATAGTAGGGGTTTTTCTTCAGACGTATGCGATCGCGTGGACGCCGCAACTCGACGATGTAGGCCCCGTTCGTAACCAGGTTCTCAGGTTGGGTCCACGCTGGTGCTCCATGCGTTTCGAGACATTTACGATTCACTGGTGAGAGTGGATAGAACCCGAGCAACTGTGGCCAATAAGGTGTTGGGTTGGCGAGCGTAATTTCGATGACTCGCGTGTCGAGAACTTTCACGCCGACTTCGCCAAAATCGAGCGTCACCAGTCGGCACAACTCCGACCCTTCGGGAGCGACGTCGCCATAAGCCGGATCGCCGATCACAAAAGAGCGCTGCGAGCCCTCGATCTCGACGAGAAACTCCTGGATAACCCCGCGCCGTTCTTCTTCATCTTCGGGCATCTTCTCGGGAGTTTTCTTGACCAGAATCCCCCGCAGAAGTTCGCCGGTACAGGTGTTATGCTGGCTGGCCTCGAGGTTCAATTCGACTTCAACCCGGTCGCCCGCTTCGATCCCGTCGCCCCCAAGTGTGTAGCGTTCGGCGTTCTTGATATACCACGCCTGATAGGCATATTGTGCGGCTGTCAGCGGATTCAAGAATCGCCGCAGTGAATAGCGGTAGTCCTCGGCCGTGACCGGCTCGCCATTCGACCACTTCGCATCTTTGCGAATCGTAAACGTATAGGTCTTCAGGTCGTCGGAAACTGTCCAATCCTCGGCGGTTCCGAGTTTTGTTGGCAGCCGATCCTTCGGATCGAGTTTTACAAGCCCTTCGTAGAGCGATTCAATAATCCGTCCTTCGGGCTGTCCAGTCACTACCGCCGGATCGACTGATTCGATCTCGGTGTCGTTATTAAAGGTAAAGTCGGCACGCTCGACCCGGCTGGTGTTCACCGACCAAACCGCAGCCGCGAGCGGCAGTAGCACAACCAAGGCCGGAAGAATCATACTTCTTAGCGAAAGCATAGCTGTCCTAAACTCACAAAAAACAGATTCGGATCGATATTACCGCTACGGATTCACGACTCGAAGAGTCGCGTTTACATTGACATCGCCAGCATAACCAAACCGTCCGTTTTACGCGACTCATAGGGCTTCGTTCTCCCGTAACCAACCACACAATGTCAAATCCCGTCTATGAGCACGTCCGCCATCGGCCGCCGGCCGAACTCACCCAACCACGTGAGCTGCTGCTGGTGATTCCCCAGTTGCGGAGCAATGTGAATCTGTCTCGGATTGCACGGGTGGCGTCGTGTTGCGGACTGTCGCGGCTCGTTTGTGAGGGGCGGGCGAAGCTCGACCCGAAAATCGCCCGCGATGCCGTCGAAACGCTGAAGCTCGAAGTTCATCGTTCGTTGCCACCGGTGCTCCGGCAACTGCGGGCTGAGGGCTATCGCATCGTGGGGCTGGAGCAAACAACTAACTCACACAATTTGCACGACTACGCTTTCGCAAAGAAAACGGCGATGGTGCTAGGAAAGGAACGTGAGGGAATGACCGACGACTTGCTCGCCGAACTCGACGACGCAGTCGAGATTCCGGTTTGGGGACGTCCCTACAGCTACAACGTGGCAACCGCAACGACGATGGCGCTGTACGAATACTGCCGCCAATTCCCCGCGGGCTGAGTCACCCGGCCGAAGACTTTACTCATAGTCCCACTTCATGATCCACGGGTCATCGGTCGCGCGCTGAAACTCCTTGAGCTTCGCCTTGAGTCGCTGCAGAGTTTCGGCGTGCGACGGGTCGCTGGCTAAATTATTCCCCTCGTGGGGGTCAGCCTCCAGGTCAAATAGTTCGAACTGCGGCCGGTGGATGTAGCTGCGTACCGTCTGTTTGCCGTAGGGTGCGTCGGGGCCTTTTGCAAACTGGGCCTGCCAGGTTGGTGCCGCCCACAGGTCGCTGGCGAATGGATAGGGGAGCGGGTAGGCGATATTCCAAATCAACTTAAAGCGATCTTCGCGGACCACTCGCATCGGGTAGTACATGGTGATCTCGTGAAACGTGTGCGACGCGTTCACCTGTTGCCAATCGTCGCGCGGCTGGCCATCGAGCAGTTCGAGAAAGCTCCGACCATGAAACTCCCCGGGCTTTGTGGCAACGGTTCGCTGTGCTGGTCCGGGCGGCAATTGATCACTTGTTGCCTTCGCAATCGGGGTCTTCGCCATTCCGGTCTCTCGATCGAGCGCCCCGGCGAAATCGACAAGCGTCGGAGTGATATCGACCCAGCTCACGAGGCTCGTTTGCTCGTTTCCACGGTCGTCGCGATAAGGATTGCGTACAATCAGCGGCGAACGCATCCCACCTTCGTAGAGGGTGGTCTTCGCACCGGGAAAGGCCATCCCATGGTCTGACATAAACACCACCAGCGTCTTGTCCCAGACACCAGCCGCCCGGAGTTCGGCGAATAGTTGCCCGACTCCCTGATCGACGCGGGCAACCGACTCGTAATATTGCGCCAGCTCGGCCCGACATTCGGGCGTGTCGGGCAAAAAGCCTGGCACGATAACATCGTCGGGATTGAAAGTGACTGTCACGACGCCAGCGAATTTTGGTCCATTGCCGAACGGATTGGGCTGGTGCGGCAGGTTCTTGCGAACACCTCCGCTGCGATGAGGGTCGTGGGTACACCAGTATAAGAAGAATGGCTGGGGTGATTCGGTGGCGATAAACTCTTGGCATGCTTTGGCCATCGCCACCGTATTGCGCCCTCCTCCGCCACCACCGTGGTTGATCACTTCGCCGAATTGATAAATCGGTTCGGGAGCCACGTGATATTTCCCGCAACGAGCCGTGCGGTAGCCGGCGGCCGCGAGGTAGCGAGGCAAGCTGACAATGTTTGCGTAGCTGCTGAACTTGTGGTAATCGTGCTGGTGGCCGTAGTGGCCATTCGCATGATTGTGCAAACCGGTGAGTATCACCGACCGGCTCGCGCTGCAACTCGCGGTCGTGCAAAATGCATTGCGAAACAGCGTCCCATCGGCCGCCAACGCATCGAGATGAGGTGTCTTCATCACGTCGTTCCCGTAAGCACCAAAGTCGGGACTTTGGTCGTCGGTGACGATAAGCACGATATTGCGCTCGGCTGCATTGAGCGAGCAACACAGCAACCAGCCGGTACCAACAACGACGCTCAATATCGCGGACATTCGATTGATCGCGGGTCGTAATTCGTGCATCGCTAACTACTCGGGTTGCATCGGTTACTGATAGTATAGTGGAAACCAGAGTGCGAGGATTTGCAAACAATGGCGAGTGATCTCCGAACAAATGTCGACCGAATCGATCTATCTCGACAACCACGCAACGACGCGCTGTGATCCGCAGGTCGTCGAGGCGATGCTGCCCTACTTCTGCGAGACATTCGGCAATGCCAGCAGTGAGGGACACGACGCGGGGCAGGCCGCTCGCGACGCAGTGGAATCGGCACGGGCGACCATCGCGACTGCGATCGGTGCCGCTCCCAACGAAATTATCTTCACGAGCGGTGCGACCGAGAGCAACAACCTCGCCATCCGAGGCATCGCCGACCGGATGCGGCGGCGGGGCAATCGTTTTGTCACGTCGGCCATCGAACACCCCAGTCTGCTCGCCCCACTCGAGCGGCTCGCGAAACGTGGTTTTGCGTTGACTCAAGTCGGCGTTGCACAACATCGACAAGTGGATGCCGGCGTCATCGACCGCGACCAGTTTGCCGAGTCGCTGGGCGACGATGTTTGCTTGGCGTCGGTGATGCTGGCGAGCAATGAAATCGGCGTCATCGAACCTGTTGCTGAGCTTTCGCACCTGTGTAGCCAGCGGGATATCCCGTTTCACTCCGACGCCACCCAAGCAGTCGGCAAGATTCCCGTCGATGTCGACACGCTGGGTGTCGACATGCTGAGTTTCACCGCCCACAAGCTCTATGGACCGAAAGGAATCGGTGCGCTTTACGTCCGCAAACCGCCGACTGGACCTCGGCTCGACCCACAAATCATCGGCGGCGGCCAGCAATCGGGTCGCCGCGCCGGGACACTCAATGTGCCCGGTATCGTTGGTTTTGCCAAAGCGGTCGAGCTCTGTATTGAGCAGATGGAAAGTGAGTCGGCTCGGCTTGCGCAGATGCGCAACCAGCTTGCCGTGGCAATAACGGCTTGCGTCACTCAGTGCGAAATATGTGGCCCCGATCTTGATGCCACCGACTCCGCTGGCCGGGCTTTGCGGTTGCCTCATAATTTGAATGTTTTGATCGCCGGCCGCGACGCCCAGGCTATCATCGCCCGGATTACCGATATCGCAATCAGCAGCGGCG
>JBGSWC010000443.1:0-3258 GCA_041752635.1 Pirellulales bacterium
AAGTCGCGCCGCTTCGCAGCACCGCTCGACGAGTGTGCCGTCGAGCTGCTCGACCAATAGCGCCAGCGTCTCGCTATCGCATTCGGTGATGGGCGAGAGTTCGAACTGGAAGTTGAGCCGGTCGTGGTGATGAATGATGCCGTTGTGAACCAGCCAGCCCCCGTCACAGGGATGGGGGTGATTGTTTTGATTGTCGGCCGGGTCGCCATGGGTCGCATAGCGGCAGTGACCGACGAGCATTCGCGCATCGCGGGCCATCGCGAGCAAGCCCAAGTGATCGGTGATGCGGCCCGCTTGCTTGTACATTCGCAACCGACCGCGCGAGTCGATCCAGGCGAAACCAAACGAATGCGGCCCGCGTCGCTCGGTGACGCGCGCGATCTTCGCCAGTCGGCGGGGGTGAAACTGTTGGCCCGGCTGGGCGACGAATCCAAAGAGTCCACACATAATTGTTTTCCGGGGTAGGGTAAATGAAAGTTTGGGGGGAAAGTGAACGATGGGGGCGGGCCGTTGAGAGAATCGCGGGCCCACCCCGCTGGGGGCTAGCCGTTCTGTTTTCGCTCGTCGTACTGGCGAGCGAGTCGCATCAGTTCGGTTTTGATGCGGGCGGTGTCGGACGCATCGCTGGGGGCGATGTCGCCCCACTCGCGGGGAGTGCGACCGCGAGTCCAACCAAGCGTATAGAACAGTCGAGTGAGTTGCGTGGCCCCTTCGCCGCCACGATGGACCGGGCTGGTGGGGCTGGTCGGCTTGGCGGTCCACTTCACTTTGCGAGTGCTGAGGGCTCGCTCGACCATGCCGAGACAAAGGCGGATGTAGCCGACGACTTTCGTGGTGTTGAGCGAACCGGCGAACGCGCGGAATTCGACCGTGTTCGGGCGGCCGGGGTTGGACAGATTGGTGAGATTGAGAACGCGGTAGCGTGTCACGAAAGTTGTGGCGGCGGTGAACGATCCGGTTTGCTGGACGCTCTGGCACCATTGACCACGCTCGCGGGTGTCGGTGCCGGTCGACGCGTAGATGGCCGTTTCAAAATTGGCGACGAGCGTCGTGATCCGCTCGACATTCTCGCTGGTCGGATCGAACCCGCCGACGTGAATGTGCAGGCCGGTCGACTGATTGACGCGTGCGCCACGTTGCTTGAGGGCGGCGAGCACGATCATCACCTGGCGAACCCCTTCGGCACCTTGGAGAATCGGCGAGACAAACTCGACACCGACGCGACCACGGCCGCTGCGAATCGAGCCATCGTACTTGGCGACCCAACCTTCGGGGAGCCAATCGACTGCCGCGCCATCGCGGTAGCCACCAACAACGGTCGATCCAATTGGCATCGTGGTTTCGAATTCGATTCCAAAGGTCAAATCAGCAGCGTTCATCGTTTCGTTTCCTTGTTGAATGGGTTGTTTCTCACTCGCGATGAGTCCATTCTGCGACGCCGTTTCACGTCGTCGAAGACGACGACTCGAAAGATTTTCGAAAAAAGTTTCCCCCTGCCTCGACGTCGTTGCTGGGCAACGACTTAGCCACAGAAAGTTTTTTCCCAAGCCACCCGATGCCGACCGATTTTCACCTTTTCGACAAGTCCGATCGGGGCGAATCTCCGCGCTAGAGGACGAAGTCGCGATCAATGAAGCTGATGCCAGAAGAATTCAGAGCCGGGAAAGTGCCGACGCGTTTCACGCCTGCGCGTCGAAGAACCGGGCTCGAAGTCGCTGAGGATGGGCACACCGCTGTTAGTTCAAGGGCGGCCGCCGCGACCCTTAACGATCAAGCTCAGCGACCGCCGCCGGAAACGCCCGGTCGGCTGCAACAGTCGCGAACAAATTATCCGAACCGTCCGACTGCCCAGCGGGGCGGCGGTTCGCTGCAGCGCTCTGGTTAGGGCTGGTCGTCTTTCTCTTCCAGCTCAACCACGATGCGAAAACCATAGATTCCGGCATCACGTACCCGGCTACCCAAATTCCGCGACGTTGTTGACCAGTATGGACTCTTTACGCGACCACGTTGGACATGGTACTCGCCTGAAACGGTGGCCAGCCAACGGAGATCCGATTTGACCGGGAGTTGTTCTTTGGAAGGACCCTGGGGGTCTTTAGTGTCGTCGGGAAGGTAGCGCACCCCATAGAAGTCCGAGCACCACTCACCGACCCTCACGTCCACCATACCGACGACACCTTCCGGCGTTGAGTTTTCCGGGAATGCATCCACCGCAGCTCCTTTACTTGACGTCCATGAAGAAATCTCTTTGCTTCCCCACGGAACTTTCCGACCATCGGTCCCACGAGCAACGTACTCCCAATCAGCTTCCGTCGGGAGCCGCACTTTACGCCCCGAGTTCGTTGAAAGCCACTTGCAAAATTGCGTGGCGCCGTCCCAGTGGACGACATTCATTGGATAATTGTCCTTTCCGCCTTGGGGGACATATTTCCCGTCGCGTTTCTCGATCGACGAGAACGTGTTGAGATCAACATATTGGTCTGGGTCGTCGGTCGAGTTGAGGAATCTGCAAAATTGCTCGGTGGTGATCTTGTATTTTCCAATGAGGAATGGTTTGCAAATCGTCACCTGCCTGACTGGGCCCTCTGTCGCCCAATCGCCCTGCTCCCCAAAGGACAGCGCTGCGGCAGCGAAGGAGCCACGCGAACGGCGCCCCATTTCGAACTCGCCCGGCTCGATTCGTACGAGCGGAATGACCCAATCGTCCCCGACGCGCAGTTCTGGTTCGTCAGCCCGAATCGCCAGCGTCGAATGCGCAAACACATAGACGAGAGCAAGGGTCAAGTTGCTTCGCAAAAGACTGCTTTGCGGAATGCTCATTTGAATGCCCTAACGGCCGCGGTAACCGAGCCACCGCCAAAAAAACTTTGATCTCAATAAAACGCGTCATCGGCGGCTTTGGTTCACCGCTTGGTTCGGCGTCGTTCCATAGCGGAAATCACTAATTCTCGCACGTCAATCGGAAGCCGGGCAAGTTGCCAATCCCACTCATCGTCTGCCGACCCTCCTGCCGCCATGACCGCCTTCGCTCCATAGATCACCGGTCCCAGGCAATGATCGGCAAAATGGGCTGTTGCCACGGCATGGCCTCCCGCTCGAGCAACTGCGACCGCGGCAGCGTCAGAAGTCTCTCGGGCCGCAGCATGTGCCGCGACAGCCGCTCGCTGGGCGACACCGGTTTTGATCTCGCCGCGAGCCCACGCCCGTCCGATATCAATAGCTTGTTGCGGCCGACTATCTGAACTGCGAAGCTTGAAC
>JBGSWC010000444.1:0-30309 GCA_041752635.1 Pirellulales bacterium
ACCACGCCACCTCATCCAGGCTGCCTCCCGGATGCAATCCTGTCTCACCCGCTCGCGCCGCGTATTCATACTGCGCTTCAGTCGGCAAAGACATCTTTCCACCATCCTCGTTCCCAAGCGTGGCATTGACCTTTTCCATAAACACCTGCGCATCTTCCCAACTGACGCCCACGATGGGGCGATCGGGACCCTTGGTGCTCTCGGGATGAGGCTTGCCATAGGGGCCAATACCATCCAGCGGACTACTCCCCATCACCGCCGCCCACTGCGACTGAGTCACTTCGGTTTTTGAGATCCAAAAGCCCTTGCTCAGGGTGACTTTGGCCTGATCTTCTCTGCTTTCCCTGCCCTCCTCAGATGGCGGGCTCCCCATCACAAACTCACCCGCTGGGCACCAGCAGAACGTCATTTTTACACCGGGCGCGATCTCTAACTCACGCTCCTCCCCGGCACGGTCTCCCTTGAGCTTTGCGTATGCCTCTTGACCGGCGGCAACGGCGGTATCGACGATGGCTGACTCGGGTGCCTGTGCTTGTGCTGTTGCGAGGCTTAGCGTGGTAACGATTCCTGCGAGTGCTTTCGTGAGCGTGTTCATACTAATCCATTCGTTTTTTTGGTCTGCATTGTTGTCTGAACCCCAAGTGGGGCACGACCATGATTTCGCTGAAATCAAGATCGCGGATTCAAAAAACTGTTTGTTTTTCGAAAGATAGCCGAGGGTTTCGATTGACTGTGAGGACAAGAAAACGCATTTGAAAATGGGGCCATCCGCCTCCACCGGGGGGTGTAGTTTCGCGTTAGCGTGTCACTAAGCCTCGAACTAAATGCCCTAAAACGTTGTAAGGTAAAGCTTTAGGGCCAACATCGGGCAAAACCCGGCCCACGACGCAGCCGGCAACATGACCACGATGCCCCAACCCAAAAACCTCGACAACGACTACACGGCCAAGTACGAAGTGTGAAATCGCTTGGCGGAACTCATGGACGACATCAACGAGGTCGCCAACGACCAAGTACGATAGACTTCATCGTCGAATCTTCCGGCACGAAGACACCGACGGCGATGGCGATCTCGACGCGAGCGACGCAGCGCGGCACGTCTACTACAACGTGCAGTGGCAGTGCGTGGCCGAGGGGGTCGAGGTCGGCGGCACGCTCACCGGCGATGCCATTTACAGCCACCACCCGCACTACGTCGATGCTGTATCCGCGCGGATACGGGACAGCGATAGTTCACTACACAGCAAGAAGTTGCGGCGAATCACGAAGCGCTGAATGGGTATACTCGGTCGATGGAACCAACAATTGAAATTCAAGAAAAACCGAAACCATCAGCAAATCGGCTATGGCTCCCCCGGTTCTCGTTGCTGACTTTGGTAATGGTGATGACGATTGTCGCCTTGGCCGCGGGGCTGTTTGCTTCGAAGCGACGCAACGACAAGTTGCAGGCACAAAACCAAACTCTTGTGGCCGACAACACGCAATATCGCAACGAGTTGGGGCTGTTTGAAATCGAAGACCCAGCGAAGATTCACGTCATCCGGCTGGCGAGTGAAGACGACCAGCCGCGAAAGTACCGCGTTTATCTACCGCCTGGGCGAAAATACGTGCGTTGTTATCGCAGCAACGCCATTCCGGAAATCGGCATTCCCAAGGGAGTCGCCGACGACACGCTTGAGCCGGGTAATTATCTGTTTTCAATTGGCGTCACGCGTCGTAAAGGAGATGGTGATAGTGACGCAGTGGCCACCTTTACTCTCAACACAGAGCGAACCGACGAGGAACATTGGAGGCGCTCGATGACCCGTGTTCACTTGAGCGAGAAAGAAAACGATTGGATTATCAACAACGATACCGGCGAAATGGCCTGTCGCGTTTCGGAACCAGGTCGCGAGTTGGAGTTACACGATCCGGAGCAGCCGCTGGTCTTGTATCGTGCTCGTGCCGAAAAGATTGTCGTCAAAGATCGCAGCGACACGGGCAATGCGATGACCTGGTCGACGGAATCAATCGATGGACCCTGCGATGGGTTCATGGTCTGGATTAAGCCGGAGAAGCCAGAGCAGTAATTCCGCGACATCGCTAACTTTTCCAAAACAAAACGCGCCAAAGGGACATTTACACGACAGCCCAGAGCGACGCTCTGGGAATCCGGTCGCGAATGATTTCAAAGTCCCGAAAGGGCGAAACTGCCACACGACCCACCTCTCCACCAGTTTTTTGTCCACTTGCCGACCTCGACGTGATAGAATGCGAGCCGACTTAACCACTTTCTGCAACCAGGCACACAACGATGAAACGACGCGATTTTATTGCCAGCACCGGCGCTCTTGGCATTGCAGCCGTCACCGTCCGCAGCACGCTGGCTCAAGAAGGAACCACCGCCTCAGCGACCTCGGCGAAGCACACCTTCAAGCTCAAATACGCCCCCCACTTTGGCATGTTCAAGGAATTGGCCGGTGGCGACACAGTCGACCAACTCAAGTTCGCCGCCGACCAAGGCTTCACTGCCTGGGAAGACAACGGCATGAAGGGGCGATCCGTTGAAGAACAGGAGCGCATCGCGATGACGATGGAGTCGCTCGGCATGACGATGGGCGTCTTTGTCGCCCACGGCAATTTTGGTCAAGTGAGCTTCGCGGGCAAGAACAAAGAACTTCGCGACAAGGTTGTCAAAGATGTCGAGGCCAGCGTCGATGTCGCCAAGCGAGTGAACGCCAAATGGATGACGGTCGTCTGCGATGCTTATGACCCCAAGCTCGAATGGGGATACCAAACGGCCAACTGCGTCGAGCTGCTCAAGCGTTGCAGCGAGGTTTGCGAACCGCATGGATTGGTGATGGTGCTCGAACCCCTCAATTGGTGGACCAACCACCCAGGGCTGTTCTTACACAAGATTCCTCAGGCGTTCGAGATTTGCAAAGCGGTCGACAGTCCGTCGTGCAAAATTCTGTTCGACATCTATCACCAACAAATTCAAGAAGGCAATTTGATTCCCAACATCGATATGTCGTGGTCCGAGATCGGTTACTTCCAATGCGGCGACAACCCCGGCCGCAAGGAACCAGGCACCGGCGAGATCAACTATCGCAATGTCTTCGGCCACATTCACTCGAAAGGTTTCGAGGGAGTGATGGGCATGGAACACGGCAACAGTCGTGGCGGAGCCGAGGGCGAACAGGCAGTGATCGATGCCTATGTCGCGGCCGATAGTTACTAAGCCAATTGTAAGACGAATAGCCACGTAATTCCCGTCCTGTCGTTTATACATAACTCGTTATGAGGAACTATTAGACTTTGATTATGGCCGAAGGCCTCTTTCACCGTAGCCTAGGGCAACGCCCTAGGAACTCGAAACGCGACCATCAACTTTGGCCGAAGGCTATAATTGCAAACGAATAGTGAATATGGCTTTCAGCCAAATTTATTATCGCGAAACCGGCCTGGGGCGGCGCTACGCTTGCCCCAGGCTACGATGAGGACGGCTTTCAGCCGAACAAATCGCCTGACAGCCGATGCTGTTGGGACTTTTGTATAATTAATGGATTCCCGCCTTCGCGGGAATGACGAGACCTAAATCACGGAGAACAACATGATACGACATGCTTTCGCGACGCTTTGCGTTCTAGTGTTTTTTGCAACTACCTCCAGCGCCGACGAGTGGACAACTCTCTTCGACGGTACGTCGACCGACGCCTGGCGCGGATACAACAAAGCGGCGATGCCCGATAAATGGAGCATTGAAGAGGGAGTGCTCGTGGGGAGCGGTGGTGGTGACATCATCACCAAAGAAAAGTACACCGACTTCGAGCTCGAACTCGACTGGAAGATCGCCCCCGGCGGCAACAGTGGCATCATGTACCGCGTGCTCGAGACCAAGGGCCCCAGTTACCAGACGGGCCCCGAATACCAGTTGCTCGATAACGAGAGTCACAAGCTCGAAGCCACGGCCGACACGGCCACTGGCTCGCTCTACGCGCTCTACCCCCCCACGGTCGATGCCGCGAAACCGGTGGGCGAGTGGAACACGACCCGCATCGTGTCGAACGATGGTCACGTCGAACACTGGCTCAACGGCAAGAAAGTCGTCGACGCCGAGCTCGGTAGCGACGATTGGAACAAACGCGTCGCCGCCAGCAAGTTCGCCAACTGGAAAGGCTTCGGCGAGGCCAAGGAAGGACACATTGCGCTGCAAGACCACGGCAGCAAGGTCTACTTCAAGAACATCCGTATTCGTCCCCTCAAGGCCGATTCATCGGCACAGGCCGATCGTCCGCTTCGCGTACTCATGGTCACCCGTAGCGGTGGCTTCCAGCATTCGAGCATCGCCCGCAAAACGGGTGAGTTGTCTCATGCCGAAAAAATCATGACCGAACTTGGCATCGAGAGTGGGTTGTTTCGCGTGACTTGCACCAAGGACGTCGAGACCGAGTTTACGCCCGAAGTCATCGAGAACTTCGACATCGTCATGTTCTACACCACCGGCAAGATGTATGACGAAAGCAAGAAGCTGCCGATCTCCGAAGCGACGATGAACTGGTTCCTTGGTACCTGGCTCAAGCAACCCGGTCACGGTTTTATCGGCGTCCACTCGGCAGCCGACACGTTTGAAGACTACGAACCTTATTGGGACGTGATCGGCGGCACGTTCGACGGCCATCCCTGGAGCGCGGGCAGCACTGTTGCCATTAAAGTCCACGACCAAGATCACCCCGCCAGCAAACCCTGGGGGAGTGAGTTCGCGATTCAAGACGAGATCTATCAGTTCAAGCACTGGCAGCCCGAAAAGGTCCGCGTGTTGATGAGCCTCGATATGGAAAAGACCGAGCTGAAAAAGCCCTATCATGTGCCCATTTTGTGGGTCAAAGAATATGGCGACGGCCGCGCGATGCACATGAGTCTTGGCCATCGCGAAGAAGTCTGGTCGAACCCGAAATACCAAGAGTCGCTGCTCGGTGGCATTCGCTGGCTCGCTGGGCTCGCCGACGGCGACGCCACGCCCAACCCCGAAGTCGACGCGGCCGAGAACAATAAAGCAAAAGCCGCAACGGTGAAAGAACCCGCCAGCCGCAAAGCGGCTTAGGGCCGTTAATCCTGCGAAGGCCTGGATCTGTCGTTTATACACATCTCGCTTTTGGCTTGAACGACCGTTTTGGGAATTGGCCGAAGGCCTTTTTCATCGTAGCCTTGGGCATCGCCCAAGGTTGGTAGGATGTGCGAACCCACTTTGGCTGAAAGCCAAACTCAACCGACACGCCTTGCTGGTTAAATATGGCCTTCGGCCAAACGAATCAATGCCTTCCTGATTCCTAGGGCTTTGCCCAAGGCTACGGTGTCGCAAGGCCTTCGGCCAGAACTCATTTGTGTATAAACGTCAGGGCGGGAATGACGCTGCCGCCGCATGAAAAAGTAAACCTCGAGCAGCAACCGCATCAGACACCGAAGTCTTCAAGAATTGACTCGTCGAGCGGCGCGTCAAAATCGTCCGGCACATCAAAGGTACCGGCGGCAAGTCCGTACGGGCGAGTCCGAGCCTTAACGCTTTGAATAGGTTTCACTTCGGCGATGGCGACGCCATCTTCGACGATCGTGACAGTTTCACCAGCGTCTACGATTCGTAACAATTCGCTTGGATTGCTTGTCAGTTCTGAAGATGTCAGTTGCATGAGAAGTATACCCGCGAAATTGCCTACTCAACGAATTAATTATACGCGACGCTTGGAAGTGAGTCACATGTTTTTCGCTCGCCCTTATTCGCGTTAAAGCACTTCCCCCTTCGCCAGTACCACCACACCGCTTTCGGTCACGGTCAGTCCCCGCGCTCGGTCGTCGTCGAGGTCAAAGCCGATTTCCATGCCTTCGGGAATGTCGACTCCTTTGTCGATGATCGCTCGGCGGACGCGGGCACCGCGGCCGACGTTTACATGCGAAACGAGAATCGAGTCGTACACCTCGGCATAGCTATTCACACGGCACTGTGGGCCAATGATCGACCGGGCGACGTGGCCGCCGCTGATGATCGAACCACCACACACAATGCTGTCGTGGGCTTCGCCACGACGATTTTCGCTGTCGAACACAAACTTGGCCGGCGGTAGATTGGGTTGGTGCGTCCGCACGGGCCAGTGGTCGTCGTAGAGATTGAGTTGGGGGTCGACGGTCGTGAGGTCGATGTTGGCTTCGTAGTAGGCGTCGATCGTACCAACATCACGCCAGTAAGCCTGCTGCTTGCGATTCTCGTCGAGAAAGCGATAGGCATAGACGCGACGATTTTCGATGATCGACGGAATGATATTCCGCCCAAAGTCGTGGGCACTCTCGGGCAGCGTCGCGTCCTTACACAACTCGTCGAACAAGAATGGTGTCTTAAAGACATAAATCCCCATCGATGCGAGAGCCACATCGGGTTGCCCCGGCACCGATCGGGGCTTCGCCGGTTTTTCGTCGAAGCCGATGACGCGGTTCTGTTCGTCGACTTGCATCACGCCAAACTGGGTCGCTTCTTTGAGTGGCACTGGCAAGGCGGCAATCGTCAGATCGGCGCCCGTAGCCTCGTGCGCGGCCACGAGCCGACTATAGTCCATCTTGTAAATGTGGTCGCCCGCCAGAATCACCACATACCGCGGACGCTCTTGCTCGAGCGCATAAATGTTTTGATAGACCGCATCGGCTGTGCCTTGATACCACTTTTCGTCGATCCGCTGCTGTGGTGGTACGACATCGATGAATTCGCCCAATTCGCGGCACAAATAGCTTCGCCAACCGAGCGTGATGTGGCGGTCGAGGCTCATCGCTTTATATTGCGTGAGCACGAGAATCTTGCGGAGCCCACTGTTCAGGCAATTCGACAGCGTGAAGTCGATAATCCGATACGGTCCCCCGAAGGGAACAGCCGGTTTGGCTCGATCGCGAGTGAGTGGCTCGAGCCGCGATCCCTTGCCTCCGGCCAACACCACCGCCAATACATCTTTCATTGTCAGTCTCCGTACGTTCAATTGTTGCCGTGCCAAACGTTCACGGGCAGTCTAACACGGGCCCGATCGTGAGCGTAGCCCGTTTACAGCGGCTAGCGACGCTCCAGCCGCCGAAATCCTTGACTTTGCCGCGAATCTCGCCTAGTTTGCAGCTTGGGAGCAATGTGCGCCAGTTGTCTTGGTGTGCCCTCACGGAACTAACTTTTCATTCGGCAGTGGGCGATCGTCTGCGTGCGGGGAATTGGCAATTGATGAATCTGCAAATGTTGCGACTCCGACTTTTTCTAGCGGTCGTTGTCGGTGTATCGCTTGTGGTGCTTTTACCTGCTCACTCCTTGGCGACCGGTGTGCCCATCGATGGATTCTTGCCGCAAGTCGGCATCACGCTGACTAGCGAATTCAATCCAGAATTGCTCGCATTGACCCCCGAGCCAAGTACCCAACTTGGTGGATCACCACTGGGTTATGGTTCGGCCCATTATGACATTGCTATTGTCGACACGGGTGCGGCGATCTCGCTCCTTTCGACGCAAGCCGACGATGCCTTTAACATTAACGGACCCTACCCTCAACGGAGCGACGGATTTCGTGGCTACGAACCGCAACCAATTGGCGGTGCCGGGGGACTGATTACAGCCAACATCAACGACCCCTTGGGGTTGTACGCCGACGGGCTTCAGCGTCACACCACCGCCGGAGATGGCTCGTTCGCATTAACGGGCGGACCGATAAGCGGACAAACGAACACCTCGATGGCAACTCTGCCGGCCGATTCTCCGCTGCCCAACATTCTCGGCCTGCCGTTCATTGGGCAATATGCGACGCGGATTCGGACCAGTGCACCTCAGGTGTTCGAGGTCGATGGCAAGACGGTGCGTTCGCCTTCGATCGACTTCTTGCCTCGTGGAAGTGGCGGAAACGGAATCAATCGAAAGTCGCAACTCTACCTCGAAGGTGATCCAACAACGGCCGCGTATATTTTCAACATCGCAAATTTGAATATCGAAAAGCCCTGGGATAACCCCTCGGCCCCTACCTTTGTCCAAGGTGGCCATTTCGTTGACGTAAGACTCAAGAACAACGACGACCAACTCAACACCCGATTCTTTCTCGACACCGGTGCCAGCGTCACAGTCGTTTCGGAGTTCAAAGCGCTCGACCTCGGCATCGACGTGTTCCAAGACGCGCCCGAGTTCACGGCCGCTGCTCTCGGCGCGGGTGGTATCGTCAGCGAGATTCCCGGCTTCTTTGTCGACGAACTCACGATCCCAGCGCTCGGCGGTAATGTGACCGTCTACAATGTGCCGGTCATCGTCCTCGACTTACCGAACGTCGCGGGGGTCAACAATGTCGTCGACGGGATTCTCGGCACCAACGTGTTCTACGGTCGCGATATTGTCATCGACCCCAACCCCGCCCTTGGTGGCACTGGTCCCAGCGCGGGACTCTGGATCAGCGACCCTGTGACGACGCAATTCAATTGGACGTCGACAGCAAACTCGGCAGCGTGGGGAACAACAACTAACTGGAGTGCAAACGCCCAACCTGGATACCTGGCAGTGACAAACTTGCGTCACGTCGCCGGAGGCGACCAAGAAGCTCGCATCACAACCCACGTGACCGCCTATGAAACCAACGTCGCTGGCGGAGCAAGTGGCCAAATGATGAAGCTGTCGATCGCCTCCAATGCCAGCTTAACGACTTTTTCAGGTGTCAATATTGAAGCGGGAGGCCACGTCGTGCTGGAGTCAGGCACAATTGATACCCAGTACGTCGATATTCGCGCCGGAGGCCGGTTGTCGGGAACCGGACTTGTAACCACCGGCAGTGGACAGATTGACGGACAGGTCGAAAACGTGGCCGGCACTGTCGCGCCCGGGCTTGGCATCGGCACGCTCGAAATCGAAGGACGCTACAGCGCGGGTACCAACAGTACACTCGAATTCGAGTTGGCAGGAACGACACCTGGTTCACAACACGACCAGCTAATTGTCGACGGGACTGCGGCGCTCAAGGGGACACTGCGAGTATTGCTCGATGTTGGATACTCCCCCACAATCGACAGCAGCTTTGTAATCATTTCTTCGGTCGACGGTGTTGGTGGCAGCTTCGCGCTGCTCGACTTGCCCACCAGCTATCGCTGGGCAATCGACTACAACGAATTCGACGTCACGCTCGCGGTCGTCGGACTCGGTGGCGATTACAACAACGACGGCCGGGTCGATGCCGCCGACTACTCTGTTTGGCGAGACTCGCTCGGCACCGCGAACCTCGCTGCCGATGGTGACAATAGTGGCGTCGTCGATTCCGGCGACTACACCGTGTGGCGGAACAATTTTGGAAATTCAATCGCCGGCGGATCGCTCTCGCCGATAACTGGCCAAGTGCCCGAACCGGCTACGCTAGTGCTCTTTGCCGCAGGGCTCGTGCTGATTTCGGCGGCAAAACGAATTTCACGACAATGTTAGTGCCGAAAAACTGGGCGGCAGCCGTTGTTCGTGTTACTCTGAAAGCGCCGATCCTAGCTCACACACTCGCGGCGAAATAGCTCGTTACGCCACTCTTCTTAACCAATTTCGCAATGCAAAATAGCAAGCTTTTGCGGACCATTCTAAGTTTCTGTGTACTCGTGTTGTGGCTGCCGACGTGCAGCGCGGTAACGATTTCGCTCAACTACACCTACGACACTTTTTTTGGTTCAGTTCCCAACTCACGGGCAACGCTCAATCGAGCGGCCGCCGACATTAGCGCGGCCATCACTTCGAGTTTGTCGGCCGTCACCAGCGATGTCTGGACCGGCAGTTTTGCGGGCACCACTGCCACGAGCGATTGGTCGTACCAATACACGAGCCCCACGTCGGGGGTCAGCACAACGATTCAAACGGCCACTATCGCGGCCGATCAGATTGTGATTTATGTGGGTGCTCGCAGTATCACCACTCCGAATACGCTCGCAGTCGGCGGCCCCGGTGGGATGGGGTTTAGCATTAACGTTTCTGGTTCTCCAGCCTACTACCAACCTGCGCTCAACGCCGCGGCCACCGCGGCCAATAGCGTTTATCGCCGAGGCGGTGCGGGGCCAATCCTCAACAGCTTCGACAACGTCACGTTCACCAGCGGATCGACCTACGACTTCAACGTCGGCTACACGGCTGCCTACGGTAACTTGTGGTTCGATGTCGACCAAGACAACAATGGTGTCCAAGACTCCATCGGCTCGCTCAATAACTATTGGAACTGGGATTACAACGTCACCAGCTTCACCGGCAAGAACGATCTTTACTCTGTCGCACTCCACGAAATCTTGCACACGATTGGCTTTGGTGCCGGCCAAACTTGGGAAACACTTTCGCCAGGAACGAGTTGGACCGGCAGCAACGTGATCGCACTCAACGGCACGGGCGTTGGCCTCACCAACGGCGGACACATCGCCCAGTCGGCCAACAGCTATCGCGTCAGCGACGGTGGATTACAAAAACCAGTGATGGTTCCTAGCCTCACCACCGGACAACGTCGCCACCTCACAGCACTCGACTTGGCGTTTCTCCGCGACCTTGGTTATGACACCATTTCGCTCGACGCGTCCACACAACCGGGCGATTATAACGGCGACGGCCGCGTCGACGCCGCCGATTACACCGTTTGGCGCGACTCACTCGGCCAGTCGGGCGCTGGACTGGCTGCCGATGGCGACAACAACAACACGATCAATGCTAACGACTACAGAATCTGGCGAAACAACTTTGGCCAATCGCTCAGCGGCAGCCTGCTAACGACCGACGCCACCGTCCCCGAACCTGGCAGCATCGCAACCGCCTCGCTCGCCTCGCTCGCCTTGTTCGCGTTGATCGCGGCTTCGCGACATCGATGTCGCCGCTGCAATTAAGGCAAATTGGGTCGCTCCCATAGTGGTACGCCCTTCGTCTCGACCTGCTTCGCGTAGCGAATCCAGTAAGGCGGTTCTTTGGCATTTGGCTCGTCTTCGTTCACCATGCCGGGACGCGCCGCTTTCCAAAATTCGTCGTGGGCGGCCAGCATCTGAGCGACGATTTCGGGGTGCTCGTCGGCGATATTGTGTTGCTCGCCAGGATCGGCATCGATGTCGTACAGTTCATTTTCGCCGACAAGTCGATATTTCTCGTTGCGCACGGCGAATTTGTCGCGGCTGAAATCATCGGGATTGGCATCTTTTGGCCAGCGACCTTGTTGCAGAAAGACGTAGCGATCGTCCCAGTCAGCATCGGCGTCAGCGAGCAGCGGACCCAAATCGCGACCGTCGATGTCGGAGGGGGGCGTGCCCCCAGCGAGCGCAACAATCGTCGGCAGCAAGTCGGTGTGTCGCGTCAGACGGTCAATCGTCTGCGGCTTGTCGAAGTGCCCGGGCCAGTGAAAGAAACAGGGTACTCTTGTGCCACCTTCATTGACCGTTCCTTTGTATCCCTTCATGCCCGCATTGTGATGCGGATGGGGTTTGCCATTGAGTCGTGGATTGGGAATAGGTGCCGCCCCGTTGTCGGTCATAAAAATCAGCAGCGTATCGTCTGCTAGTCCCCATTCGTCGAGTTTCTTCCGCAACAGTCCCACGTTGTCATCGATGTTGGTGATCATGCCAAACTTAGCTGCCGTGTTGCCATCGAAACCGGCATCCAGAAACGGCTTCTTCGATGCTTCGGGTGCCATCAACGGATTGTGCGGCGTGTTGGTCGTGATGTAGGCGAAGAATGGCCGATTGTTGTCGGCCGATTCTTTGATCCAGCCGAGTGCGTGCGCAAAAAAGACGTCGGTACAATAACCGTCGGTTTTTACAAAGGTGCCATTATGGTTGATGACCGGGTCGAAATAGCAGTCCCTGCGACGATTCGGTGGCGCATCGGCATTGCTACAGTCGTACTTCTGGCCAATGCCGCCGGCACCATGAATGAACACCTCGTCGAAACCGCGATTGTAGGGTTGATAAGGTTCGGCATCGCCAAGGTGCCACTTGCCAAAAACGCCGGTCGTATAGCCAAGCTGCTTGAGATATTGGGGCAAGATCGTGGGCTTCAGCGACATCCGCTCACGCTCGATGATCGTGTGTGTGACCCCCACTTTGAACGGGTGCAATCCCGACATCAGTGCCGAACGAGTCGGCGAACAAGTCGGGCTAACATGGAAATCTTCGAGCCGGGTGCTTTCATTTGCAAGCTTATCAAGGTTTGGAGTCGGCAGCACTTTGTTGCCATAGAAACTCAACTCGCCTTTGCCTTGGTCATCGGTAATGACGAGCACAATGTTTCGCGGCGTCTCGGCATGGGTGGCGAGCGGAGCGGCGGCGAGCAGAGCGAATGGGCAAAGTACGGCAACAATAAAGCGGGGCAATGTCACGATGTTTTCTCCAGAGAAATGTAGCCACCGCCGCCAGACGGTAGACGCGGAACAAGCAACGATCAACTTCGAGAAATCGACTCTCTTGGCGAGCGTGGCTACATTGAGTTTATCGTTTGTTAGTAGTGCGAACCCGATTTTCGGACATGCACCATTGGCTCGCTGTCGCTGACTATCTTACCACGAACGACCCTCGCAACGAAAATCAGGTGGTCGCCGCTCTCGGTGTGGGTCGTCGGCTCGCATTCTAGGTGTCCTACGCAATCGGCCAACAAAGGCACGCCGGTGGCCGCCAGCGTGGTTTCGATGCCCACGAAAGCCGGCTCTTCGGGCGCGAAGCCGTTGCCAAAATGCTTGAGCAAGCTGCCCTGACCTTTGCCTACCATGTTCAGCGCGAACGGCTCACCCGCTTTGAGCCGGTCGCCGATGTAACGGTCTTTCTTGACGGCGATTGTCACCGCGGGCGGTTCGAACCCCGCCTGCATCACCCAACTCGCGAGCATGCCCGTCGAGCGATCGCCCGTGCCGGTGGTCAAAATAAAAATTCCGCTCGGGACTCGACCGAGCACGGCATCGTAAGGAGCTTTGGTCATCGTACAATCAATCAGCTAATAGGACGAACCAGTGACGTCCGTCACCGGAGCTTCGGTAAAATCACGAAATCGAAATGACTGAATCTAAATGACGAAGCGCTACGCAGCACTTTTCGTCAGTCGTCATTGTGGCTTCGTCATTAGTTTTTTAACACTCTCGACCTTCTTCGTGATCCGCCCGGAATGTCCGGCGCGATAATCGAGCTTTGCGGTCACCGTCACGCGATCGTGTGAAAGGGCGAGGTGGTCGACGCATTGTTGCATCAATGCTAGCACGGCGGGTAATTCTCCTTCGACGATCGTTCCCATCGAATGCAATTCGTAATCGAGGCCGCTAGCATCGACAATGTCGAGACACTCGGCCACGTAGCGACTCACGCTACTGCCGACACCCAGCGGCACGATGCTCATTTCTAATAAGACCATCAGAGCAACACCTCATAAGGCGAGATCGAAATGACCAATGCTTTCCTGTTGCAATTCGTCTCTCACTACGCGTGCTAGCATGCGGCTCTCCATTGTAAACCCGAAATGACTGCACGTCGATCGGTTCAAATGTCGACCATACTAACTGATGGTGCCGATGGCGGGCTGTTCGCTATGGGATCAAAGGGGCCGCTTAGCTATGCTTCGCCCGATTGTGTCGCAAGATTATGCGACGCAGCACCGCCGCGCGTTTCCGATCGTCCTATTTGCCGAGACTCCCAGTGCATCCCACTACCGCACGCTGCGGCATCCTGACGCTACCGGTCTGCCGGTGGTTGGTTGCTTGGTGCGCGCTGCTGCCGGCCGTGGCACTCGCTCAGCCGATGGGGCGAATCGCTCCGCTCCCTGGCGACACGGGTGAAACGTGGACCTTGCCCCCCGCTTGGCAAGAATTGCCAATGGACGAAACTGACATGCCGCGGAATGCCGTTGCGATCGTCAGTGACAACACGAGCGGAGTCGAAATCGAAATGCTGCCCGAAATCGATGGCTTCGATCCGTCGATTCAGCTCGCCCAATTTCAAGCTCCCTACTCATCGGCTCCGCCCAACTACGGGTCGACGGGCGTTGTGCTCACGCCCTGCGATAACTGCTACAACAATTACGCCAACTCCGACGGATGGGGACTCCACATTCTGCCTGAGGGACTCATCTATCGCAGCTACATGGCCGGTCCGCGCGAAGCGAAATTTCAGCTCAATCATTTGCAAGAACAAGGAAGTGGCGAAACACTTTGGGACGTGATTCTTGGCGGTCGTCGAGGCATCGCTCGCTGGGGTTCGGGCGATCCGCTCAAGCCTCAAGGCTGGCAACTCGATCTCGAAGGAGCCGCTTTGGTGCGGCTCAACCTCGACAATGCTCGCGATCTCGACGCGTCCGACTTTCGTTTCGGTGTGCCACTCACCTACGGCTCGGGCAAGTGGCAATATAAGTTTGGCTACTATCACCTTAGCTCGCACCTCGGCGACGAATACATTGACCGCACACCCGGCGCACAGCGCGTGAACTACGTTCGCGACGCGATCATTTTCGGCGCGTCGTATAACCCAACGCCCGACTGGCGACTGTATGGCGAGGTCGCCTGGGCCTTCTTCACTGCCGGCGGTGCCGAACCTTGGGAGTTTCAGTTCGGTGCCGAGTACTCGAAGTTTGGTCCGACCGGCCTCAACGGTACGCCCTTCTTCGCCACCAACGGGCATTTACGTGAAGAAGTCGACTTTGGTGGCGACTATGCCCTTCAGCTTGGCTGGCTGTGGCGTGGCAACTCCGGCAGCCAATTCCGCACCGGCTTTCAATTCCTTACCGGCAAGAGCAACTACTACCAGTGGTTCGATAAATCAGAGACGCAGTATGGCGTCGCGATTTGGTACGACTATTGAAGCCGGTCTCGTTTCGACATTGCGTTGGCTCAACTAGTCATAGCTCGACAGCGCTCGATGATTGGCTGAAAGCATCAGCACCCCATCGTTCGAAAATTATTTTTGCTCATTGACATGTCGTAATGTTACGATATAATTGAGTAACAGCCTATGAGTACCACCCACAAAAAACTGCGGATGACCAATCTCGAAGCCCTCGGCCAAGCGGCCGAGTGCCTCAAGACGCTGGCTCATCCCCATCGACTGCGGATGGTGCAGATGCTGTTGCAACAGGATTTTACCGTCGGAGAGTTGGCCGAGGCGTGCGAGATTCCTAGCCACATGGCCAGCGAGCACCTGCGACTGCTGGAGCGGTGTGGGTTGCTGTCGGCCGAAAAGGCAGGGCGTTATCGCTATTACCGCGTCGCCGAAGAGCATCTCGCCAGCATTATGAACTGCGTCGAAGCCCGCTTTGGTGTGAAGTAGCTATGATCAGCGTTTTTTTAGCCAATATATCGCAATATCGAGACATTTAGACACAAAGGAGTTCGCGATGAACACCATTACTCCCCAAGAGCTCAAACAGAAAATTGAACAGGGCGAACGGATCGACATTGTCGACGTCCGCACACCGGCCGAGTTTGGCGAGGTCCACGTACGCGGGGCCAAGAACATTCCGCTCGATCGCATCGAGGCCAGCCAGTTTAGCAATCGGGAAGAAGCCGCCCTCTACGTCATTTGCCAAAAGGGAAGCCGAGGGGCGATGGCGTGTCGAAAACTGGCCGAGGCAGGCTTTCACCAAGCCGTGAACATCGACGGCGGCACACAGGCGTGCGTCGAGGCGGGGGTCGACGTCGTGCGCGGCAAAAAAGTCATGTCGCTTGAACGGCAAGTGCGGATCGCAGCCGGTTCGCTGGTGCTGGTGGGGGTGGGATTGAGCTTTGTGCATCCGTGGTTCATCGCCATTAGTGCGTTTGTCGGCGCGGGGCTCGTGTTTGCCGGCGTGACTGACACGTGCGGCATGGGCATGATGCTCGCTCGCATGCCTTGGAATCAAGCGAGCAACGGCGCTGGTTGCAATACGACAAGCCAGGCCAGCGGAGCATAGCCACGTTCACCAGCATCTGGTCGGTGTTGTTTTTACGTTTCACTTGGTCGACCGTCTGGCGACGGTGGATAAATTGGAGAAAGCGATGAAGATCGTCATTGTGGGTGGAGTCGCTGGGGGGGCCAGTGCGGCAGCGCGTGCGCGGCGTTTGGATGAAAATGCCGAGATTGTGCTCGTGGAGCGTGGCAACGATCCGTCGTTCGCCAACTGTGGCATGCCCTATTACATCGGTGGCGAAATCGAGAGCCGCGTAAAATTACTGGTGACTCCCGTCGAACGACTCGAAAATCGCTACAAGCTCGATGTCCGCGTGCGGCAATCGGTCGAATCGATCGATCGCACCGCAAAGACTGTCACCATCAAGAACCTGACAACTGGCGAAACCTACGACGAGAGCTACGACAAACTGCTACTCGCGCCGGGAGCCGCGCCGATTCGTCCACCGCTGCCAGGCATCGACCTGCCGGGCATTTACACGCTGCGAAACTTGGACGATGCCGATCGCATTCATGCCGCTACCGGTCACTCGAAGCGAGCGGTCATTATTGGCGGCGGATTCATCGGGATCGAAATGGCCGAGAACCTGCTCCGCCGTGGACTTCAAACGACCCTTGTTGAACTGGGCCATCAGATTCTTGGCCCTTGGGATGCCGAGATGGTCGCGCCACTCGCCGAGTTGCTCGCCGACAAAGGTCTTAAGCTGCAACTCGGCGATGCCGCTGAAGCGTTCGAGCCAACCAGCGATGGTATTTCCGTCAAGCTGAAATCAGGAGGAACGTTGCAAGCCGATTTCGTGGTACTTGCCATTGGCGTGCGGCCAGAGAATTCGCTGGCCACGGCGGCGGGACTGGCGGTCGGCGAGCGCGGCGGCATTCAAGTGAATCGCCACATGCAAACGACCGACGCCAATATCTATGCGGTAGGCGATGCAATTGAAGTGACTGAATTTGTGTCGGGCACGCCGGTACAGATTCCGCTGGCCGGTCCGGCAAATAGGCAAGGTCGCATCGCGGCCGATCACATATTTGGCCGCGACAGCGAGTACCGCGGCACCCAAGGCACGTCGATCGTTGGCGTATTCGACAAAGCCGCCGCCATGACGGGGCTGAGCGAAAAACTTTGCAATCGGCTGGGCATTCGTTATGAGAAAATTTATCTGCATCCCGGCAGTCATGCGGGCTACTACCCCGGTGCCGAACAAATGTCGCTCAAGCTGTTGTTCGATCCCGGTACTGGCAAAATACTCGGCGGCCAAGCCGTGGGCGGCGACGGTGTCGACAAGCGGATCGATGTGCTCGCCATTGCGATTCAAGCGGGCATGACCGTCTTCGACCTCGAAGAAGCCGAGCTGGCTTATGCTCCACAGTTCGGCAGCGCAAAGGATCCCATCAACATGGCCGGCTTCATCGCCGCCGGCGTCGTGAGGGGTGACCATCCGATTGCTCACGCCGGCCAACTCGATGAGCTGGCTGGCCGCGTGTCGCTCGTTGATGTTCGCACACCGAGCGAATTTGCCGAGGGGACCATCGAAGGCGCTATCAACTTGCCGCTCGATGACCTGCGCGAAAGGCGGGGTGAACTGGCGAAAGACAAACCAGTGGTTGCCTTCTGTAAAGTGGGCCAACGGGGCTACATGGCCACACGCCTGCTGATGCAACATGGTTACAACGCTAGTAACCTGAGCGGTGGCTACACGACATGGCAGCAGTATCAGTCGACAACCTAAAACCCGCTGCCTCCCAAACCCAAATCACGATATTTTTATGCTCATCCTCGCTACGACCACAAAATGCGAGGTGTTATCGGGTCGGGCGAAATAGGTAGAGTGGACAGCCTGGGGGGCGGGTCGTTAGAGTGCATTGTTGCTGATCCGCGCTCTGCGTCGTCCCACCATGGCACCCCCTCACGATATTTACTTATGACCAGGCCCACTCTGTCAGCGCTCGCCCTGTTGGCGATTGCGATTCTGCTGTTTGTATCCGCCCATTCGTTACTCGCGAGTCCCATGGGCGATCGGGCCCGCGCGGCCGTCGACGAGTACCAGCCGGTCGATGAAGCTAGGCTCGCAGCGGCTCGCAATCGGCTCAGCGAAGCAGCCCTGCGACTCGAGGCTTTCTTGAGACCGGGAAGCGAAAAAGGCGAACGCTGGAAGCGGTATCTCAAATGGGATGGAGTGCAACAGCAACTCAAACCCGATGCCAGCTTCAATGGTGGCCCGCTACTCGCCACGCTCGCCCAGTTTCGTCGCAACGAAAATGGATTAGAGCTTGCCCCCTTTAAGAACGCGGCGGATGCGATTGAGAACTACACGAACATCGCCGCAGTGGCTGGGGTTGGTGATCAAAAGAAGTATGTCGAAGGGCAGCTCACGCAACTCGCCAAGTACCTCGATCGCCACGCCGAAACGCCGACGCCACGGTCACGCTACGAAATCGAACGGCGGTTGTACCTGCTCGAGAACATCGGCGCGCTGCCGAATTTCATTCGTTCGGTCCGGCAAGAACTCGCTCGACCAAACACCTTTGTCGAAGTCAACGAGGCGGTCCTCGCGCGCCTGGTGGCCGAGCCAGTCAGCGATGTCGGACCAGTGACAGACTGCATTCTCGGCACTAACATTTCGGGAACCGGTTACACCAGCGGAACCGTCCGCGCCGAAACACGACCCTCCGACGACGGCGCGATGATTGTGTTCGTGATCGAAGGAACCACCCACAGCGACACCGTCGGTTACAACGGGCCGGTCGTCATCCGCAGCGACGGAACAACACATTTCACAGCGACCAAGCAAGTGAAGTTCACTGACGAAACGTTTTGGAACTACCCAGCCACGTCCTCGGCGAAGACCAGCACGACAACTCGTTCGGTCAAGAAAAAGGGAGGTGGCCTCGGGAGTCGCATCATCGAAGGGATCGCCAAGCAGCGGGTCGCCGAACAGAAGGGACAAGCCAATGCGATCGCCGCCGATCACGCGGAAGTGCGAATTGCCAACAGCCTCGACGAAGATCTGCTGCCCCGGTTGCGAACAGCGCGGAAGAACTACGAACAGGAATTTCAAAAACCCCTCGCCCGGGTGAACTCGAAACCCAACTTGCTGCACTTTTCGTCGACGAGCGACCACCTGCTCGCGACCGCGCGAGTGAACTCGACCGGCGAACTCGCCGCCGACAGCCCCGCACCATCGGCTGGCGAATCGGGCGATGTTGTCGCAAAGCTGCACGAATCGGCTCCAGCTAATTTCCTGTCGGCTTGGATTGGCGGCGCGACGCTGTCGCAACAAACCGTCGACGAGTCCCCCTCGCTCGATGTGACGCTTCCCGATTGGCTCGAAGAGGCGATCGACGAAGCCCGCGCCGAACGCGACGAAGACCGTTTGCCAGAAGACCCCAATGAATTTCAGCCCTGGTCGATCCGCTTCCGCCGCCAACGCCCCGTATCGTTCGCCTTCGGCGACAACGCGGTGACCGCGACCATCCACGCCGCGCGCATTCAAGCCGGGAGCGACTCCTACGACAACTGGGACGTTTCGGCCAAATATCAAATGCACACCCAAAATGGTCAACTTATTCTCATTCGCGAAGGAGAGATCGAAGTGATTCCCTCCGCGTTCGATCCGGCCGATGGTGGTCGCCTTACCAACCGTCAGGTCGCTTTGCGAGGCAACTTGGCCAAGGAAATCAATCGCCTCTCGGAGAATGGCCGGGGCTTCCCGGAGTCGACCGAGATCGGTCCGATCGACCTGAGCGAAGAATCCGACAAGCTCAATATCCTTTCGTTCAATCAGCTCACGAGCGCGGGCGGTTGGCTCTCGGCCGTGATGTCTGTGAGATAATGATTAAATGACGAAGTCCGAATGACGAATGACGATCGATTTCGTCATTCGTCATTCCCGCGCTAGCGGTCGTTCGTAAACCGCTTTGCCCAACGCCCGGCATACGACTTCTTGCTCTTGCCGATCGCCTTGAGTGTCTTGTCGTCGACACGATCGGTCGCTCCGAGTTGATAGAGCGTATGGAGTGCGAGCGATGCGGCCGGGTCGCTGGCGTCGGGCGTTAACTCAGCCACGATCGCATCGAGCAGCGCGTCGCTCGGCCTTATCAAGTACAGCGAGTGGGCGGCCGTGATGCGATTCGCAGCATGTCGGTCTTTCAGCAATTCCTCAAGCGACGACTTCGCCGGCGAGGCTTTGTCGGCCAGTGCGAGACAGCCTACGGCGCCCCAATATCGCTCGACCGGGTGGTCGCTCTGCATCGCCGCTTCGAGCCTGGGAATATTAATGACGTACGCGTCGCTCGCAACAAACGCCAAGTCAACGATTGACTCCCAAGGGAACTCATTCTCGTGAGCATAGCGATAAATGTTGTCGTTCGTCGTCAGTTCCGCCCACATCGCTTCGGGAATCACTCCCAAATCGCCCACTTCGATCATTGTGTCGCGCAGTGTTTTTCGCATTTTAACGGCTTGCTCTGCGTATTGCGGATTTTTGTCGAGGTTGTTCGCTTCCCAAGGATCAACCGTCGTATGGAACAGCGCAGCGGCTGGTTCGCCCGACTTCCAAAGCGATTGAAACTGCGCGGGCAAGTCGCCCGAGTCCATCGCCCGCAGCCAGGCTCGCCACGACGCGATTCCAAACGGATATTCGTTTTGCTTCGCGGCCGGCAGGTGAGGATAGAAGTTGCGGATATAGCGATACTCGCCCGTCGTGATGCCGCGATCCATGCCCATCGCCTCGTCGAACCGATCGGCAAACAAGAAGACCGGCTTTTCGGGATTGGCGGGAGCCACGCGCCCGCTCCCCAAAAACGCGCGGCCTTGCATGTGATCGGGAACGTCGATGCCGGCGATCGACAAGACCGTGGGAGCCAGGTCAACAAACGCAACCAGCTCGTCAGTCCGCGACGGACAGGCCGGTTCGCCCTTGTATTGGAATTTCTCGGGGACACGAACGATCATTGGTACGTTGGTCCCTGTCTCTTGCAAGTACCGCTTGGTCCGCGGCAGAATGCCGCCGTGGTCGCTGTAGTAGAAGACAATCGTATTGTCGGCGAGCCCCGCTGCTTCCAACTCATCGAGCAGCTTGCCGATTTGCTTATCTAGCGCAGTGACAACGTCGTAATAAATGGCCGAGTCTTCGCGAAACTCGGGCAGGTCGGGATAGATGGGAGGCAGCTTGACGTCAGCCGGGTCGATGCGAGGGGTTTTGGGAATCAGGCCCTGCTTGCGTTTGCCGGCGATATTGCCTGCAAATAGCGAGCTTTCGTGCGACGTCGTCAGGTTGAAAATCGCGAAGAACGGTTTCCCCTCAGGCCGATTTCGATAATGAGCGTTGCCGCCGTTGGCGTCCCAGTACGAACCATCGTTCCCGCGAATGTTGTAGTCGGTCTTCGCGTTGTTTGTGCAGTAGTAACCGGCGTCGCGAAGGTAACACACGTAGGGACGAAACATTTCGGGAATCACATGCCGGCTCCGCATGTGCTGAGTTCCCTGCGTGGGGGCGTAGACGCCCGTCAGAATCGTTGACCGCGCGACCGCACATACCGGCGCGTTCGAGTAGGCGTGGTTGAACGTAATCGACTCGCGCGACAATGCATCAATCCGTGGCGTCTTGGCCTGCTCGTTTCCATAGCAGCCGAGCCAACTGGCCGAGTTGTCTTCGGAGGTGATCCACAGAATGTTGGGCCGGTCGTCGGCACCTGCGACGAGTGTCGATAAACAAACGATTGCGAATCCGACGATTGTGCGTAGCATGCGAGGTCCGCCAATTGTGTGAGTTGCGTTTCAACGATTTAGAATACTCGCCTGCCCATGATTTTTGCACCAAATTCCCATAAATCGATCGAGGTGCAAAAAGCGTCGATTTTTGCACCCCACCATTTGTGAAACTATCGAAAAACAAAGGGCGAAACGAATCGGCGAGGTGCAAAAAGCGGAGAATTTAAGTCGATAAACGTCAATTGTCGTCGCGCACAACGCCAAAGAAAGCCAAGCTGAATGCCGCGACGTTGCATCGCGATGCATCACTTGTTCTAGCATACCGGGTGGCCAATTTCTTGTGTAAAATAGCAAGTTCGTCGGCGAGGTATGAGCATCACGATTGTTGGTGATCGTGCGAGTCGAACTCGGAGGCACGCTGCGGAATTATGCTGCGGACGTTTGGAGAAACGGCGTCGTCATCTCCTACGCCAACGGCGTTACGTCAAATCGCCAAACGAGCGACGCAACCCCCTTGGGGTAGTGGGGCATTTCCGACCACCCTGGGTAGCCACCGCTGCGCCGTGGCAACCCAGGGCTGTGTGACGCAACGCCTTCGGCGTAAAGCTCAAGTTCCGACTCACTTAATTGTCGGAGAACTACACCCACAGTCGTGACGCTCAGACGCTGGCGAGCCGGGTGGCGTCTGCCGCCGTTGTTGTGCTGGAGCCAGTATGCCTCAACACCGGCGACTTACCTCACCGGCTTGCGGGTGCTCTGGGGAGTCGTTCTGAGCAGCGCTTTCGGTCGTCGGGGTAATCCTCGTCGGCCACTGGATCGTCGGAAATCGATTCGCAGCTCGAGGGCGTTTGGTCGAACGCCGGTAGCGACAAGCTACTCGCATCGAAATCTCTCTGCGACTCGGCGTCTTGTTTTGGATCGTGCTTCGGCGATTCACCACGATCGACTTTCCACGCGCCGACGATTTGGTGATCGCCATCGAACTCGACAACCAGCGAGTAGCTCGATTCGAGGTGGCGGCTCAGCTCGCGCGAGATACGCGCGGGACGTCGGAGTAACCGTTCGGTGAGACGACTCAGTTCGCGAAATTCGGTTTTCGCAGCGACGACATCCACCACCTCGTCGAGATTCTTTTGAGTTTCTAGCCGCATTGCCAACAGCCAACCACGTACGGCGTCGATCGTCGATCGCTCGCTACTCGTGTGGCTCACGACGGAATTGAGCATGCGGAGCACCTGTTGCTCGCGGCGGAGTTCGCGGCGATGTTCGGTTCGCAATCGCGACAGTTGCCGATAGACAAAATTTTTGTTCGCCCGCGGCAGGCTCGCCCGCAGATAGCCTGCGATACAACGCACGTGGACTCCCAAATACCACTTCCGCAACACGTCGAAATATTGATCGACGAGCCCCGTTGTTTTGGTCGAGGGATGCCCCCCGGATGCTTTCAGTTGAACCAGGCAGCGCTCGGCCAGATCGGCGTGGCGGATTTGGATGGCACCCAACAACTGCGCGCTCTGGAGGTCGATTTCTTCGAGTACGGTTCCAAAACGCACATAGTCGACCTGCCCTGCATACATCAGCACGAGCGTATAGGTCAGCCCTCCCGCGAAGTCGGTGACGTAGTCGAGATTGGCGCGTAGCTTGCCCTGCTCCTCGGCGTTCATTAAGTCAACGAGATGAACAACATCGCTTTCGATCGTGTGCAGTCGCGACATCATCAGCGTCGCCCAAGGTGGTTCGCCCGTCACGCGGAGCACTTCGCGTGTGAGCGGTGGAAAGGCGGTGGGGCTGATTGTCAACAGATATTGGCCCGCCGCGGTCGGCATGTCGATGCCCGCGAGCCATTCGTTCATTTTGGCATCGAGCGTAATCGGCACTAACGTGTCGCGGCGACGTTGGCGATAACGCTTGAGGGGTTTGGTGAGCCCCGCCTGCTGACGCTGTATTACGAGACCGAGAGCCCCGCCACCAATCCAATAGACAAACTGACCTAGTATCCGTAACATCGCCTGTCAACAACTCCCATCGACTTACCTACATGTCTTGCGAGTCGGCCGCGACTATTGCCGCTGCCTAACAATCTCGGCGAGGCCGTTGGGATCGGGGATTCCGACTGCGACGACTTCGAGTCCGTCTTGTCCGGAACTAGAAATGGCAATGTCACCTACATTAAGGATCCGCTGCAGAAAACTCTGATCGATTTGCAGGTTGCGAATGTCGTCGTGTTGAACTTCGGTCGTTTGTTTCGAAAAGATGCCTTCACGCAGGCTCGTGCGTTTGGTCGAGATCGTCAGCGTAACCATCCGCGTCCTGATGTACCACGAAAGCAGCAACACACCGCCAACCAGGGCGACGCCCAAAGCGATAATATTGACAGCCCCCGATAAGTAGGCGTCATTTGTTTTGTCAGTGCTCCAAAAAATGGCGAAGCCCGCCACAATGATTCCGCCGACCAACATCGTGAGTTCGAGCAGGAACCAAAAAGGATTGCGTCGAAACATGGCGGGATGAACGGTACGAATGACCGCTTCATCGTCGGCAGCACGATCAATCACGGGCACATCGACTCCGACCTGCGATTCGTCTAAACGAGGGTCCGCCTTCGGTGCGGTCGGTACGAAAACATGGCTACACTTCGGACATCTAACCGTCTCGCCGAACAGATGCGATTCGACGGCAATGTCTTCGTGGCAGGTTGGGCAACTGTAGAGTATGGCTTCGTCCGCAGCCGTGTCGGTTTCGAGGGTCATGGTAACGCACCTTCGCTGGCAAGAATGGCGGCACAATATGCGGCCCGATGCGACCGCTGGCACCGCAATAGTGCGTTTTCGGTGCCAACCAATCAGAAATTCTCTAGGCCGCGAAATTCGCCGTGCCACGAAACGTTTCGCAACAACTTGACAAAATCAGCAACGACTCGCCGGTCGCTTTGCGACCAAAGTGGTCACAAGGACGACCATGGCAAACCACATCGTGAATACCACGAGATGACCGGCCAGTAGGCTTCAACCACTGGAGTGAAGGCATAGGACTCACGGCTGATGAGCGCCGACGAGGCATAGCCCGTCGGCTATTGGATGACTTGTGAGCGAGTCGCGAATCCCTCACACTTCCTTCTCATCAATCCAGTTCATCATCTTCCGCAGTTCTTTGCCGACTGTTTCGACGGGGTGCATTCGTTCGCGACGGCGGGTGGCTTTGAAGCTCGGCGCGCCCGCTTTGTTTTCGAGCATCCAGTCGCGGGCAAATTGACCACTGCGGATTTCTTCGAGAATCTTCCGCATCTCGGCTTTGGTTTCGTCGGTGACGATTCGTTTGCCGCGGGTGTAGTCACCGTATTCGGCCGTGTTGCTGACGCTGTAACGCATGTAGTTGAGGCCGCCTTGATACAACAAGTCGACGATCAGTTTCACTTCGTGCAGGCACTCGAAGTAAGCCATTTCGGGTTGGTAGCCGGCTTCGACCAGCGTCTCGAAACCGGCCTTCACTAGTTCGCTGATGCCGCCACAGAGCACGGCTTGTTCGCCGAACAGGTCGGTCTCGGTCTCCTCGGCAAAACTAGTCTGAATGACTCCGCCGCGGGTGCCGCCGATGCCCTTAGCGTAGGCCATGCCGATGGCGAACGTATCTTTGCTGGCCCCGTCGCCTAGCGCGATGAGGCAGGGGACCCCACCGCCGGCGACAAACTCGCTGCGAACCAAATGGCCCGGTCCCTTGGGCGCGACCAGCAGCAGGTCGACTCCCTTGGGGGGTTCGATCAAACCAAAGTGAATGTTAAACCCGTGCGAGCACATCAGCACGTTGCCCGGCTTGAGATTCAGCTGAATGTCGTTTTTGTAGACCTCGGCTTGAATTTCGTCGGGAAGCAGGATGTTGATGACGTCGGCCTTCTTGGCCGCGTCGGCGGCGCTCATCGGTTCGAACCCATGGCTCTTGGCCAGATCGTAGTTCGCACCGCCGGGCCGCTGGCCGACGACGACACTCACACCGCTGTCGCGAAGGTTCTGGGCGTGAGCGTGACCCTGCGATCCGTAACCGATGATGGCAACGGTCTTGCCTTTGAGCGAGTCGAGATTGGCGTCGGCGTCGTAGTAAACTTTTGCGGGCATGTGATTGGTGGGTCGTTTGAAGGAGTTGGCAAAGGAAGCGGAGAAATGACGAATGACGAACGTGTTGCGCGTTAATTCGTCATTCGTTATTCGGATTTAGTCATTCATACACAAGTCATTTTATGACGACGCGCCGACGGCCGATCTGACGCCCGTGTGTGTCCAGGGGCGGTCGATCGAGCGAACCATGGCGATGCGGCCGGTACGGGCGAGTTCGATGATGCCAAAGGGTCGCATGATATCAATGAAAGCGATGATCTTTTTCTCTTGGCCCGAGATTTCGATCATCATTTCTTCGGGAGCCACATCGACGACGCGGCCACGGAAGATGTTCACCAACTCGCGAATTTCGGTACGCGACCCGGTCGGGGCTTTGACCTTGATGAGCATCAGGTCGCGCTCGACAAACTCCTGAGCACTGATGTCGTCGACACGCACGACAGTCACAATTTTTTCGAGTTGCTTGCGGACCTGCTCGAGCACGTTGCCGTCGCCGACGACGACGAACGTCATTCGCGAGAGATCGGGATCTTCGGTTTCGCCGACGGCGAGGCTATCGATGTTATAGCCACGCGAGGCGAGCATGCCGGCCACCTGGGCGAGCACACCGGGGACGTTTTGTACGAGGGCCGACAGTAAATGACGCATTCGCAGGGGTTCTCACAGAAAGATCCGCCCACCGGGGGGGCGGCCAAGTCACGGCGAAACCACGATTTTAGTCGGCCCGTGCGTGAGCAGCAAGTTGGCGCTGGATTCTCGCGAGCAGGCAGAATCAGGGGATAAATGCAAGCAGCCCGCTGAACTGACCAACGAAACTACATTATCAATGTTCGAGCTTCCGGGCCGCCGTCAGCGTGTTCGCGAGCAACATGCAGATCGTCATCGGACCGACGCCGCCGGGAACGGGGGTGATATAGCTCGCCACGCGGCTCACTTCGTCGAAATTGACGTCGCCAACCAACTTCGTGCCGACTCGATTGATGCCGACGTCGATCACTACCGCGCCAGATTTCACGTGTTCGGCACCGATGGCGTTGGCTTTGCCAATCGCGGCAACCAGAATGTCGGCTTGCCTCGTCATCGCGGCAAGGTCGGTTGTGCGGCTGTGGCAGAGCGTGACGGTCGCGTCGCCACCGGAGCCTTTCGTGGCGAGCAAGATGGCCAACGGCTTGCCGACAATGTCGCTGCGCCCCACGATCACCGCGTGCTTGCCGGCCGTTTCGATGTTCGACCTCAACAGCAGTTGCTGAACCCCCGCGGGAGTACAGGGCACAAAGCGGGGGCGGCCTTGCACGAGACAGCCAACATTTTCGGGATGAAAACCATCCACATCCTTCGCCGGGCTTACAGCTTTGAGCACCAACTCGGCGCCGATCTGGGCCGGCAGCGGCAATTGCACGAGTATGCCATGTACCGTGTCGTCGCGATTGAGTTTCGCGATCAATTTCAGCAGGTCGACTTGCGTGGCATCGGCCGAGAGTCGATGGAGTTGGCTATCGATGCCAACTTCATCGCAAGCGCGGCGTTTGTTGCGAACGTAGACCTCGCTGGCGGGATTTTCGCCCAATAAGACCGCCGCCAGGCAGGGGGCGACGCTATTGTTGAGGATGAACTCGGCGACCTCAGCGGCTAGCTCTTTACGTATCGTCCCGGCGATCGCTTTGCCATCGATAATTTGGGCTTGGCTCAAGTCACTTTTCCTTTTAGCGCGTGGCTGCCATTCGCAGTCCGCCACTTTATCCGATTCGTGGCGAGGGGGGCAGGGCGGAGCGAGCCACAGTTGTTTCATCGAAATTTGCCTCGCGGCGAGCTGTCGGTTAAGTTGGCGGCACCCTTCGTCTTGACACCACCGTCCCTCTTGCGCCACAGGTTGCCTCGATGCCAATTTTGAGAGTCATTATCGCAACGCTGCTCATGGCGACGACCGCCAGCGATTTGCTGGCGCAGCGTGCCGAAACCGTCGTAACGTCGAGCTACGAATTCGCTCGACCGGCGACGTCGACCACGGCGCTCGACGACTATGTGGCGGCCCCCGACAATTCGTTCGCGTGGCGCGTGGCAGGCCGACGTGAGCGGGCCGGATGCCAAGAACTGTTCATTGATCTCACTTCGCAATCGTGGCGTACCGAGGGCGAAGTTGATCGAACCGTGTGGAAACACCGGCTCACAATCATTGTGCCCAACGACTGCAAAACCGACACCGCGCTCCTGTTCATCACGGGCGGATCGAATCGCGACCAGCAACCAAATGGCGCCAACGGACTCATTTTGCAAACGGCGATTGCGACCCGCAGCGTCGTCGCCGAGTTGCGAAACGTGCCAAATCAACCCCTTTCGCTGATGGGTGAAGACGAAGAGCGGTACGAAGACAATCTGCTTGCCGCCAGTTGGAATCGCTTTCTCGCCACAAACGATCCGACCTGGATCGCCCAGTTGCCGATGACGAAGTCGGCTGTGGCTGCGATGACCGCCGTCCAGGAAGTGCTCGAAGCGGAAGCAGCTCACGAGGTGGGGGACGCAGGTGATTGGCCCCGCGTCAGCAAGTTTGTTGTCAGCGGCGCGTCGAAACGTGGCTGGACGACGTGGCTCGCGGCCGCCGTCGATCGCCGCGTGGTTGGGGTGGCTCCGATCGTCATAGACCTACTCAATATCGAGCCATCGATGCGACACCATCGCAATTCTTATGGAGCTTGGTCAAAGGCACTTGGTGATTACGAGCGTCAAGGCTTGGCTGACAAGCTCGGTAGCGAGTCAACTAAACCGATCGTCGCGATTGTCGATCCCTATGTTTACCGCGATCGCTTGACCATGCCCAAGTGCATCATCAACGCCTCGCAAGACGAGTTTTTTCTGCCCGACTCGTCGAGGTACTACTTCGACGAACTGTCGGGCGACAAATATCTTTCGTATACGCCGAGTGCGGGGCATGGTCTCGCCGGCAGCAATGCGCTCGATACGCTCATTGCGTTTCACGCCTCGATGGTTCACGATTTGCCGCGACCAACGGTCACCTGGACTGGCGATCACAGCGCAACCGAACACTTTGTTTCGGTAAGCGCCAAGCCAATTGACGCTTTCGTCTATCGTGCCGTGAATGCCAAGGCACGCGATTTTCGCTTGCCCGCGCTCGGACCCGCCTTCAAAGCGACCAAGATTACGCCCGACGCCGAAGGCCATTATCGGGTCAAAGTCGAAGCCCCGCCGACCGGCTACGCGGCAACTTTTGTGAGGTTCTCGTTCGACATTGGTGCACCGCGGCCATTTCGTATTTCAACGCCCGTGTGGGTGACTCCCGACACAGAGCCATTTGCGGGGTCGTTTGCTCAGCCGCAATAGCCGCATCGCCCCCTACTGCCTGACTACTAAGCCAGTAGACTTGGTCGTTTTGAGTCATTGCGGGAAACTTCGCGTGGTCTGGATCGTACTCGGCATCGTCGGCGGATTTGTCGCGCTCATTATTGGGGGCGAGCTGCTAGTGCGTGGGGCAACCGGCCTCGCTGCGGCGGCCAAAGTGTCGCCGCTGGTGATTGGTCTCACGGTGGTGGCCTTCGGCACCAGTGCGCCGGAACTCGCGGTCAGCATCAACTCGTGCTACGCCGGCAGCACCGACCTCGCGGTCGGCAACGTCGTCGGCAGCAACATCTGCAATATCCTTTTCATCCTGGGGCTCTCGGCGACCGTCGCGCCATTGTCGGTGCAGTCGCAACTCTTTCGCTTCGATATTCCGGTGATGATCGCCGTCGCTATCGGCCTGTGGATTGTCGGTTTGGGCGGCATCATTACGCGAGTCGAGGGTTTTGTCTTTACAGGTCTGCTGATTGCCTATTTCTGGTGGACCGTAGTGGCCGGTCGCCGCGAAGGTCGCAGGCTCGAAGAAGAACTTGAGGGAGTCACACCGTTCCCCTCGATGTCGGGAAAATGGAGCATTCTGGTTGATCTCGCGTTTCTCGCTGTCGGACTGGTGGCGCTGGTGGTTGGCAGCGACTGGCTGGTCGACGCGTGCGTTGAATTGGCAATCCGGCTGGGTGTCAGCGACCTTGTGATTGGGCTGACGGTCGTCGCCATTGGTACGAGTCTGCCCGAACTGGTAACTTCGCTGATGGCGGCGGTGCGAGGCAAGCGCGATTTGGCCGTCGGCAACATTGTCGGCAGCAACATTCTCAACATCCTCGGCGTGCTTGGCGTTTCGGCCATCGTCGCCCCGGCCGGAATCCCGGTCGACCAGCAGTCGCTCACATTCGATATTCCAGTGATGGTGATGGTGTCGCTCGCTTGTTTGCCAATTTTTTGGGTCGGCCGCGAGATTTCGCGTAGTGAAGGCATCTCGCTCTTAGTCTATTATGTGGCTTACCTCGCGATGCTCATCTACTCTGCGAAGCGTGACGAGCCACCGGCGAGGGATGAGACGCTTGCATTTGTCGCGGTGATGCTCGGCATTGTCGCCCTGTCGGTCTGGCTGGGCCGCCGCACAGCAAACTCGTGATTCCGATTTCAATTCCACTTAGGCGGGAGGGCTTGTTTTGAACAGCGTCCAATTGCGGCTTCAGGTGATGATGTTTCTCCAGTTTTTTACGTGGGGAGCGTGGTTCGCGACGCTTGCGCTCTGTA
>JBGSWC010000445.1:0-27333 GCA_041752635.1 Pirellulales bacterium
CTGGCGCGATCGCAGAACTGCTACAAGCCGCTACTCCGCTCCCTAAAGTGGAAGAACAATGCGATGAACCGAAGTCGCGGTAGCCGGGCGATTTCGCAATGGACAATCAACTCCCGCGACTCGGTTATCGCGGACGTTCGCTGGCAGAGGTCTGCGATGGGCGTCGGCAGGTTTGTGCTTCATCGATTCAACGGCGACGAGGAGTTCGAAGTCGAACGCGCCACAATCCTTGCCGTTCACGATGAGGGCGGGTTTCGGCTCTGGTTCGAGGCGGAAACTGATGGGGTCTGCCTCAAGAGCCTTCCTGATACCGAGACGTTGCGTGGGCACCCAAGGGCCGAAGTCGCGGTTGGGTTGAAGAAGGTGGAACCCACGCGGCTCGTCGGCAAGAGATTCTCGGTGCCGGCCGCCTACGACGAAGCAATCGACGATCACGTTGCTTCAATCTACTACGTCGAGCATGAGGATTTGGATGAAAACGAGATCGAGGTAATCACGAGGGACGGTGATGTATTTCAGGTGCGCTGGACTGGAACGACGACCGACGTGAATTACTATGACGGAAGCAAGCCTCGTACTCGCGTGGAGATTGTTGCAGCATTTAAGTTCAAGGACATGGCCAAGTGGTCCGCTCAGTCTGTCTGAGGGATTGCCAGCGAACGGTATCGTTCGTTGGCAAGAAGCATATGGAACAAGTCACTCTTCAAACCCGAAAGCCAGTTCACAATCTTTGCCGGAGAGACTTTGATGCATATCCAGTTTGGCAGTACGCAGACGACGAAGAAGGACAAGAAGGCAGGGACGAGACTTGGGTACGTCCAATCGATAGTGACTCCGTTCCCAAACGTTCTTACTGTCACGTTGCGGTAGATTTTGCTACGCCGATCGGAAAAGCCTTCTTCGGATTTGTTACTGTATCCACGCTTGACGGTGCGCCAGATGTTTGCCAAGGCGTGATCCTTTACAATCGGAAGTATCTGTTTATCGCAAATCCAGGTGCGTTCGGATTCGATGATTCGCGAAAACGTCTGCTGGCTAGTTTGGATTTAACTGAAAAACAAGCCTTCCCACTTTCGTTTACACTTCGAGTTCCGGTTGTTGGGCACGCCAAGTACAAAAGCGGAACCCTGCCGTAGCCGACGAATCGGGTAAGGACCGCCATCGCTGACCGTCCTCCCCACAGCACCTAGCATGCGGGTCCGGCGGTGTTGTTTCTTCTGGGGGGCGGTTCGACGAAGTCGAGCAAGCTCGGCCCAGAGGGTCTTCATGCCAGTAGCCCTTGCGACTCCGGGCGTGGCAGCAGGTTTTGGCTCGCGAATTGCAGCACCGTTTGAATGGCGGCCAATAGCGATAGGCACAAATGGCGATGGGGCTGGTCGCATTGCCACCGGTTTGCACAAAAAGCATCCGGGTTGGTCGTCGAACCCGTTGTTGGCTGGCCGAACATGGCGGCGGCGAGGCGATAGGTTTTGACGGAGCCTCGCTAGTGCTGGGAGCCGGGTCGTGATTGGTGATCGTTAACGGAGTTGTTTCGATGTCGAGTGATTTGAAATGTCCCCGTTGTAAGCAAGTGGTGCAGCCAGATGTGCCGGCTTGTCCCGATTGTGGCGAGAAACTGTTCGTCGAGCATATTGGCACATTTCCACGCGATGCGACGGCGGTCGAGAAGCCCGAATTCCGCGATGACAAGTCGGCTGAGTAAAAAAATGCCCGACCGCCATGTTTGCCGTCGACTGGCGGCACGATTGTAGCCGTTTCTAACGTCACCCCTCGCGAGTTCCAATAATGATATCGATGAAGACTGCATTCGAGCGGAAACTCGATACGGCGTCGCGTGCGATTGTCGCCTCTTTTCAACATCGCGAGTCGGCCACCTCGGCATGTGACGAGTTGCGCGCCGAGCACATCGGTCGAGAACCACTACTGCTGGAAAGCTTGGCCGACCTCGATATCGACGCCGGCGAGTTGCCGGGTCCACCCAATCGCCAAGCCTTGATCAATCGCGGTCTCGCGTTGGGGGCCGTTGTCGGGGCAACTGTCGGGTTGGTCTGGTATGGATTGTTTCCTTTCGAGCAACAAACGTTGCTGTTGTCGGTGATTGTGGGCGTGGCGACTGGCATCATGCTGGGCGGATCGATCGGAGCGTTCGTTGGGCTTTCGTTCGGCAACAACGAGTTTGTCCCCTTCATTCGCCACCTACGCGAACAACGACCGGTCGTTGTCCTGCCGATCGACACGGGGGACGAGTCGTTGGCCCTCGACTCGCTGCAACGTCACCATGTGCTGAAGACGGCGATCATTGAGAAGTAGAGGTCAACGAGCGAATCCCCCGGCCAGATGCCTTTGGCTCGGTTTCCGAATGCTCCCGGCACACGCCATTCACCACCTTGCCCAGGACGTCACCAGCACGCTTTCGTCGACTCATGGGGCGGAAGTAAATCTCCACGCCACGGAACTTTATCCCAGGCCAGACCGTCTTGATACAATAATTGTCAGGTATTCCATCGGCTCGACCCTCCCTCAGGAACTGTTCATCATGAAACGCCTTGTCGCCCTCGCGCTGCTCGTTCCCGTTCTTACAACCTCCGCCATCGCTCAGGACAAACCACACGAGGCCGAGCAGTACCTTAAGGCCTTTCCCGAAGCGGCCGAGGGTATGGTGCGGCACGTGGTCTTGTTGCCCGAGAAGTCGCGCGACGAGGAAGGGGACTTTCGCGTCGAACTGATTGTCGGCAAGAAAATGATGACCGACGGGGTGAACCGGGTGTGGTTTATGAAATCGCTCGAGGAAAAGACGGCCGAGGGCTGGGGATTCACCTATTACCAATTGTCGGAATTTGGTCCGGCCGCTTCGACACGCATGGGTGTGCCGCCCGGCAAACCCCAGGTCGAAAAGCTGGTCACGGTTCCGTCGCTGCTGATCCGCTACAACAGCCGCGTGCCGCTGGTGGTCTACGTACCCGAGGGGGGCGAAGTCCACTACCGAATCTGGACCGCTTCTGAAACAACCGAGGTCGCGGAACCGGGGTAAAACGGACCGTGTGCGTTTCGTCTTGCGACTATGCTCGCAAGCCCCACTGATCGACTCGCGCGACGTCGCTGCGTCTAGCTTCCTTGTGAAAGATTCGCAATCTTCGATTGGTCAATCCAGGTTCGACTTGGCACTCTTTATGACGTTCATCACAAAACTGCTCGGCAGCTTGTCGCTCTGGTGTTTGTTCGGCACGACCGAATGCCGGGCTGTGGTGAGCCAACCGAATGTCGTTATCTTTTTCACCGACGACCAGGGCACTCTCGACGTCAACTGCTATGGTTCGGCCGATCTCCATACACCGAATCTGGATCGCCTTGCCGCCGAGGGTGTGCGGTTCACCCAGGCCTATGCACACACGGTGTGCTGTCCGGCGCGGGCCGCGTTGCTTACTGGCCGACACCCACAGCGAGGCGGTATCGACGAGTGGACCCAGGGTAATATGAAAGAGCCGCGCGGCGTGAACATGGCGTTGGGCGAAGTCACGCTGGCGGAAGTGTTGCGCGATGCTGGCTACCGCACCGCACTATTTGGCAAGTGGCATCTGGGTGCAGCCGAGACACATGGGCCGACGAAGCAGGGCTTTGAGACGTTTTTCGGACATCGCGGTGGGTTCATCGACAACTACAACCACCACTTTCTGCATGGAAGGGGCTTTCACGATCTTTACGAAGGCACGACCGAGGTCTTTCGGCGGGGCAACTATTTTCCCGACCTCGTCACCAACCGAGCCCTCGAGTACATCGACACCAACCGCGATCGGCCATTTTTTCTGTACCTCGCCTTCAATATTCCTCACTACCCCGAGCAGCCGGACAAGCAGTTCGACGAGCGGTACAAGAATCTGCCGATGCCGCGGCGTTCGTACGCGAAGATGGTGTCGACGACTGACGATCGTATCGGGCAGGTACTCACCAAGCTCGACGAACTTGGACTGACCGACAACACGATTATCGTCTTCCTGTCCGACAACGGTCACTCGGCCGAGGACAATGCCGGCATCGCCTTCGACGACCACACCAGCGGGCTCCCCAAGGGGCACTATTATCTCGCGCACGGAGGGGGCGGAAACACGGGCAAGTGGCGCGGTCACAAGAACACATTCTATGAGGGAGGCCTGAGGGTGCCGGCGATCATTCGTTATCCGGACACCGTTGAGCCTGGGCTTGTGAGGCATCAGGCGGTCACGGCCATGGATATCATGCCGACTGTACTGGACTGGTGTGGTGTGTCTCGGCCGACCGATGTTGAGTTCGACGGGCAATCGCTCGATCGTGTGATTCGCGACGACGCACCAGGTGCGTACCAATCGCTGCATTGGGGTTGGCGCGATCGATGGGCGGTTCGAGAAGGCCACTGGAAGCTCATCGGTGCCGACGAGAAGCCCCTTGAGCTGGTGAATCTAACCGACCCCCAGCCAGAGCAGACGAATTACCTCGTCCAACACCCCGACATTGTCGAGAAATTGCACAAGCTGCACATTGTCTGGTCGGCCGAGGTGACGAACCGGCACTAAGATCGCCGCCGCGTTGCCATGCCGATCTTGGTGTGGGTGTGCTGTGCCCCCCTGAAGCGGCACCGGCTCGCCACCACCGACACGGCGGCGAAACGGGCCGTGTAATTTCGCCATTCACTTTCGATGGCACGCAGCGGGTGGTTTCGAGGACGATTGTTGGCCGGTACGATTGATTGAATCGTCATTAAAGCAAACACCCGCGTCGACACTGGTCGACGCTGGTGTTGTGGAAGCTCGGCGACTCGAACCGTTGGGTCGTCACCCGTCACAGTGATGGGGGCCTCGCCCGGCATTTCGTCATGGGGCCGGGGCCGTTTCCCCGAGCCGCCGTTGTAGCATGTGATGGTCTGCTTTAGCCTTTTACTTTAATCTTACGGGTCTTGGCCGCTTCGCTCTTTGGGAGCGTAATGGTCAATGTACCATTGTTGTATTCGGCCACAACTTCGTCTTCCTCGACTTTCGAGGGGAGATTGACCGATCGCGAGAACTTGCCGAAGCGACGTTCGACGCGGTGGAAGGTGCGACCCTTCTCTTCTTTTTCGTCGCATCGCTCGCCACTGATCGTCAGCACGTTCGCATCGAGCCCAATCTCGATGTCGTCGCTCTTCATTCCCGGAAGATCGACTTTGACACACACATCGGTGTCAGTTTCTGAGACGTCGAGCGATGGAAGATGGGTCATCAGGGCAATGCCGTTGTCGTCGGATGCCAGCAGGCGCCCCATCAAATCATCGATATCCGTTCGCAGGTTTCCCAGCGAACCCCATGGCCAACTCGATAAGCGAGTTCCCTCGGGACGGGTCATTAATGTGCCAGCCATTTGGATCACTCCTTTCCTTTCGCTTCGCTTTCGCGAAACGTGTTAAAAACTCGGGGAGCCCAGGTACGCTCCTCTTGCCGCTGCGCCCCGGAACCCGTACGGCTGGGCTCCCCCAACAACCACTCCCTTTGGCTCGGCCTGCTGGCCGCTCAATTTTCCAATCTTGCGGTCGGTAACTCACCGAACCGATTAAAGGACGGTGCAATCGCGATGCCAAAGTAGACGTGAATCGCAGGCAACGAAGCACCAGCAAAATAAGGCCGAATTACCGAAGAAGGCTGTAACGACAAGCGTGCTGTGCGGCTTTGAGCGCGCCGGTATGAAACCAGCGCGCCTCACAGCGCGCCGCCATGTCTCGCTGATACCCACATTGCCCCAACGCGGTTGCAACAGCAAAGGGAACCGGGGAGTCCCTCGCGGCGATACGCCCATGCGGCGGCGAAAGCGAGCGAGTCGATTTCGATAGACAACCCGCGGGATCGACAGGCACGCGAGTGAGCGTCACACCTCAGCAACGACTTCGGCGATGTCGTACTTTTCTAGCAATCGATAGAGCGAACGGCGACCAATACCCAGTGCTCGCGCGGCGCGCGCTTTGTTGCCTTTGTGTCGCCGATAGGTTGCTTCCACGTGTGACTTTACCAGCGCTTCGATTTCGACATCGATGGAACCGGCCGTTGCGGTTGCGGCGCGCTTGGCTCCCGACACTTCGGGGGGCAAGTTGTGAACCTCCAGCCGGTAGTCGTCGGCGAGCACCTTCGCGCGCTCGATTGCGTTTTGCAGTTGGCGAACATTGCCGGGCCAGTTGTAGCGAGCGAGCGTCGGCAAAAAATCGTCATCGAGTTTCCATTCGGACCCAGTGAAGTGGTGTAGCAATTGGATCAGATCGCCTTCGCGCTCGCGCAGTGGCGGCAGCAGCAATGTCAGCACGTTAATGCGATAATAAAGGTCTTCGCGGAACCGCCCCGCGGCGACCTCGGCACCGAGGTCGCGGTTGGTGGCGGCTAGCAATCGGACGTGGACTTTTCGTTCTTTTACCGAACCGATTCGTCGCATCGATCCATCTTCGAGTACTCGCAACAGTTTGGCTTGTAGCTCGCCCGCCAGTTCGCCGATTTCATCGATAAACAAGGTTCCTCCGTCGGCAACTTCAAACAACCCTTGCTTGGCCGATGACGCACCTGTGAACGCCCCGCGCTCGTGACCAAACAATTCACTTTCGAGCAAAGTGGCCGGCAATGCCGCACAGTTGATGACCACCAGCGGATGGTCGGCGAGTGGACTGATGCGATGGAGCGCGCGGGCGACCAATTCTTTGCCCGTGCCGCTCTCTCCCTGAATGAGTACCGGTTTGTCGGTCGGTCCGAGTCGATCGATCATGCGATAGACTTCGCGCATCGCCGGCGAGTCGCCAATCATCGATGTCGTCGGTTGCTGCCGCTTGATGACCGCTTTGAGTTGCTGGTTCTGTTTGCGTAGCTGAACCGTTTCGTGGGCTTTCACGATCACACGCTCTAGCTCCGCGAGGCCCACCGGCTTGGTCAGATATTCGCGAGCGCCCAGTTTCATAGCCTCGACAGCGGTCGCGACGGTCGCCTCGCCGGTGAGGATAATTAACTCGCACTCCGAGCCCGCCTCCCTGATACGCTGCAGCAATTCCAGACCCGAGAGTCCCGGCATATTCGTATCGACGACCGCCACGTCAAAAGTCTGTTGCGACAACAACGCGAGCGCCTGTTCACCCGTCTTGCAGCCCACGACACGATGGCCCCACCGCGCGAGCATGTTGGCCAAATCGCCGACCGAATGGTCATCGTCGCCGACAACCAGCAGCGAAAGCCTGTGGGTGGGAGTTTGGTTCGTCATAGAAATTGCTTCCATCGGCTTCGTGTTGTCGATCAGGCCCGCAGTCTAAAATGGTAGCGGACCGCAGAGTAGGGCCGCAAGTTTCGCGACCGCAGGCTTTTCGCCAATTCGACGGCGACGGCCCGGGCAATACCATTCGCCATTCGCTCGCCGCCACATGGCTAACAACCATGCAGCAACCGATGTTCTTCGCTGTCGTGTTGAGCGAGTGCTTCGCAAAAATCCTCGAAGCGATTGAGCAGCGAAGCTCGCTCGATTTGGGAGCCAGAGAGCATCAATGCATCATCGACGATGCTGGTAATGTTAGTATAGAGTTGCAAGTGCTGCTGTAGCAATCGCTGGACTCTAGCATCGGGGCGTTGTGCGCCGCCGCTTTGGGATCCAAAGACGCCGCTCCGCTCTTCCAAAATAAAGTGAGCCGAAATTTCATCTCGAAGATCGGCGAGACGCTGCGTCAGCAGCGAGACAGGAGAATAGCGATCGCTTAGCAGCGAAGCGACATCGCGGATACGAGCTTCTAATTGACAGTGTTCTTCGGCCAGTTCCTGGCTGTCGATTTTCATTGCCTTTGCCATCGCGGTGCTCCTTTGCGCATTCTACCCAATTGTTGGCCCTTTCGCGCCGCTAGGTGGAGCAACTGATATACCAGTTCTGTTTTGGCCGCTCAATGATTGTCTTAAATCAGCTCGGTTAGGCAAAATCGCCACGGCGGGCCGGTGCCGAAGGCGGTCGCCGCCGGTCGCTCCCGCTCGGCGCAGGATGTGCGAACTAGCACATCAACACACTAAACGCACACCGAGCTGTTACTCCTCCGAGCCAATTCGAAGCAAACTGCCGAGAGAATTTTCACCGGCAGTTGGTATGTCTTTTGCCCCTGTTGGATTTGGGTGAGATGCAGCTTGGCTGGCGGGCGCAACGCGACCGAAGCCGACCGCCCTGTCGCCCAATCAAGTTCAAGCAAAAAAGGAGGCTGTCATGTTCTCGACAATCAATCGTTTAGACTTGCTGAAAGTTCGCGATGTGATGAATCGTCGCGTGGTCACCGCTCGTGTCGATCAGACGATGGCCGAAGCGGGTGAGTTGCTCCGCACGAATCGAATTAGCGGAGCGCCGGTCGTCGACGAATATGGTCGGGTCGTTGGTGTGATAACGGCGGTTGACTTTTTGCCGAGTCATCATCAACAACGTTGGCCGTCGAACGTGGTCCAGGAGCTTGTCCAGGACTACCCCGGTGGCCCTTACCACGTCGAAGAGCACATCGACGAGCTCGTCCGCGATAACATGTCGACGGCGGTGCAGACGATGGACGCGTCAACCAGCTTGGTCGCGGCCGCACGCTGCTTGTGCCTCGAACATATTCATCGCGTCATTGTGGTCGATCGGCAGGCTCGCCCGGTTGGTGTATTGACCTCGCTCGACATCGTTGCCGCGTTGGTCAATATTGTGGAAGAGCAACAACCGACGAGCCGTTGAAATTTCACTCTGCCAGTCGGTTTGATTCCGTCGGCAGGCCACTCCAGAAAGCGAGGTGTGTGATGTCACTCGAACTTGGAAGAAAGGTCATAATCCCTATCGATTTTGGCGATCTTACCGAAATGGCGATCGACGCGGGAGTCGAGATGGCCGACAGCGTTGGCGCGGTCACTATCGTCAACGTGGCACCCGATCTGACAGTGATTGAACCGGGGGTCGCCTGGGGTGAAGTGAGCGACGAATCGCGTCGCGACGAACTGGTGAAGCTATTTCGCGAACGGTATCCGCAATTTAAGGACGCTCACTTTGAGGTGCTCTTTGGCGATGCCGGTCACCAGATTGCCCGCTATGCCGAGCAGCACGCGGCGTCGCTGATTGTGATTCCGTCACACGGACGCACCGGAATGTCGCATTTGTTGATCGGGTCGGTCGCCGAGCGGGTGGCCCGTTTCGCGCACTGCCCAGTGTTGGTCTTGCGTCAATAGCTGGAATGCGATGAGACGATGCTTCGGGGTCAAGGCGAACCGCCAAGGACGTGACGTGCGGTAGGGTAACAAGGAGTTGGCTTGTGACGGTTCAGTAGTTTGGCGATTCAACGAAGAGGTGCTAGACTAGGCCCCGCGCGGTTATAGTAGGCTGACCAACCCGCTCAACAATTGTGCCGCACGACTATGCCATCGATATTGCCCGCGAATTGCCTTGAACTCCTGCAGGCAATGGTGGCGATTCCGTCGGTCGTGCCTTACCACTCGAAGATTGTCGACTCGGAGCGGAACGTTGGCGAATGTGTCGCCAACGTCGCGCGCGGTTGGGGATTTGTGGTCAATGAGCTGCCGGTCGCCGGCCACGCACCCAACGTCCTCGTGTGCCACGAACGTGCGGCGGGACTCCCTTGGCTGCTCTTTGATAGTCATCTCGACACGGTGGGTGTCGAGGGAATGACCGTCGATCCGTTCGTGGCCGCCGTACGCGATGGCCGCGTGTGGGGGCGCGGGGTTGTCGACACCAAAGGAACCGGAGCGGCGATGCTGTGGGCGCTGCGTCAATACGCCAACGATGAATCCGGTCATTACAACATCGCCATTGCTTACACCGTCGCCGAAGAACACGTGCAGTCCGGCGCGCGGGCGATGGCGAATGAGCAACTTGCTCGCCTGGGAATCGAACCTCTGGGCGTCGTCGTCGGCGAACCGACGGGGCTGCATGTCGTCGGCGCAAGCGGTGGATTCCTGCGATGGTACATCACCACGCGCGGTAAAGCGTTTCACAGCACCCGGCCTGATCTAGGCCACAATGCCGTCAGCGACATGGCGCGGCTCATCACACTCATCGAAGAGCAATACATCGACGAGTTGTCGGCAACTAATCCACTGGTCGGTCGCGGTGTCGCGGCGATCACTACGTGTCGTGGCGGTATCGCGATGAACATCATCCCCGATCACTGCGTCGCCACGCTCGATCGCCGGCTCGTGCCGGGCGAAGACGCCGCGGCCGACGACACGCGGTTGCGGCAACTCTGCGACGACTTCGCCCAACAACTTGGTGCGACCATCGAAGTGAGTGAAGCAGAGTTCGCGCCGCCACTGGCGCCAGCCGACGATTTGCGACTCGCTCGCCACTGCCAAGCGACACTTCGCAAGCACGACATCGCGGCCGAGATCACCGGCGCACTCTACACGAGCAACGCCAATCATTACGCCGCTGTCGGGCTGCCGACGGTGGTCCTCGGCCCGGGCGACATTGCCCAGGCCCACCAACCCGACGAATGGCTAGAGCTGGCCGAACTCGACCGGGGCGTCAAGGCTTACCTGGCACTCATGCGCGAGCCGCCGCTTGCACACCAAACCTGAACAGCGAAGAAGTACCGCCGAGAGGAGTCGAACCTCCACGAGATTGCTCTCACATGGACCTGAACCATGCGCGTCTGCCAATTCCGCCACGGCGGCGTGTACTTCGCTCCGAACGATAGTCTAATTCACGCACGACTTTCAAGGGTCGGCGACTCGATAAAGCTGGATGACGTTATCGCGAATAAATTTGAACCGCCAAGGACAAAGAGATCGCCCATGGAAACCGAGGTTGTGATCGTCAGTGACACGTGGGTTCACCGATTTCGTGCCGATGTTATTTGTCTTTAGGGGTCTTGAGGCTTGCCACTAATCGATTTGCGCTCTCCGCTTTTCCTTCGCGGTTCTCCTGGATTTTTAGTAACGACGCAGCTTGGGGTCGATCTCGACCGCCCATTGGTCGATGCCACCGGTCATGTTCTGAACGCTCGCGAAACCTCGTTGTCGGAGCCAGTTGGTCACCTGTGCGCTGCGGCCACCATGATGACAGTGAACGACGATCGGACGTTCGCGGTGCTGGTCGAGTTCTCCCGCACGGGTCACCAATTCGCTCATCGGCAGCAGCGTTGCCCCCTTGATTGAAACGAGGTCGAATTCTTCGTGCTCGCGGCAATCGAGCAGCAACAGGTCTTCGCCTGCATCTAGCTTTGCTTTCGTTTCGGCACACGAAATTTCAAGAGGCAATTCGCTCATCGCTGTCTATTGGGTGCAAGATGTGTTTGGCGAAACTCGCGAAGGTGTAAGCAATACGCTCGCTCACCGACGCATCACCGGGGGCATTGCTTCGGGCATTTGTTGGATGCGCGCGGTGGCAACGTGCCGCTGTTGGTATTCTGGCATAAACCCCCGCGTGCCCGATACTCCCACCTTGCGGCCGAGCATCGGCTGGACGTTGAGCGAGGGACTTGGCGTCACGAATGTGACAATGCGGCCCTCGTCGTCGACCAACGCATAGGGTGGCGCGCCGGCTCGCTTTGACACGACCGGACGCAATACGCCAATTGCATCGAACTTGGTCGCCTGATCGTTGTCGGCCACCGTATTTGCTGGTTCGATCGGCGTGATGCCATCGTCAACCGGTCGTGGCGATTGTGCAGTGCCTGTCGAAGGAGCCGCTGGCGACCCGGCCACAAGCGGCATTTCGCGCGTTGCCCGATAGCCCCGCTGAATCTTCGCAAAACGGTCGAGCCGCACCGCGATGTCGCGGAGTACTTGTTGCTGAGTTGGCTGGTTGGTCGAAGCGAGCAGCCCCGCGACTTGTTGTTCCAGGTCGTCGAGCTTCCAGACGTTGACCGGCTCGCTAACTCGCAGGGCGATGGCAATTTCAATCGCATCGATCTTTTGGTCGATCTTTTGATCGATGTTTGCGTCGGGCTTTACTCCGGGGTTTTCGTCGGGGTTCTGATTGGAATTTTCGTTTTGAGTTTCGCTGGGCGACGAGTTTGCGTCACCGGTCGGGGGTGATGTCGTTGAATGGTCCGTCACCGCCCGCGGCTCAGCCGCTTCGCCAGCGAGTGGCTGCGGAGGATTACTTGTCGGTAGTGGCTGTGCCTGCGGCTCGAATAAGGGGGGGCTCTCGCCATTGGTCGCGACCGGAGCATAGCGATTAGTCGCTGGCGCCTCGGTTGTCGCGGCTACGAGAGTCGCCTGGCCCGAGTCGCGTGACCGCCAACTGCCATCGCCACTGTCGTGTTCGCTCACGGCAATTGCTTCGGCAGCCACGGGTTGAAAACTCACGTCCCCCGCGCGAATCCAGCGGAACTCGCCAGCCGGTGGCGCGATTCGCAACCAATTCGGCTGCTGGGAATCGACGCCCAACACATGCACGAGTTCTCCCACGCGTAATTCAACGTGCATCGCATCGCGGCTCGTCGAAAGCCCGCTCCCAACACGAGCTCGCGTGCCGTCGCGATTAATGCGACCCATACCGCCGGCGAGTTCATCGACATCGGCCGCGCTTACAAGGCTGAAGCAGCCCTCCGGCGGCCGAATGGCGAACCAACCTGGCATGTCTTGTCCGTGTACTTCGATTGTGGTACCGCCGGCGAGCATCGCGACCGAGTAATAGGCATCGCCCGGTCCGCTGGTAATCGCAGCGCCACCCGCAACAACCCAACCGGTGGTCGGACCTTCGCCCGACGCCGAAGCGGTCGCAAGCGCGCACAGCAGGAGAGCGCACGTTGACGATTGTATCGATTGCATGAGAGGTATCTCGCTTAGGTTCTCGCTCATGAGCTGTGGGCGTCGGCCTGAAGGCAACTGCGTTCGTCGAAATAGACCCGAACGCTGACGCGTACGGCTCCCGGGGCTGACGAAGTCGCTCGCTAGCGACTTGTAGGCAATCGCCTGCAATCAAGCAAGACGATTGACCTCACGACGCAACATTGGCTTGAGCCGTTGGCGTCAGCCAACGCGTAGCGACGTTCGTTGGCACGCACCCGAACGCGAACGCCTACGACTCACCTGGCGTGGTGATTTTTCACCCTGCGTGGACAGGCTGTTGCCAATAGTCAACCTGCTGGCTGGTTTCGTGAACGGACACCAACATTCGCAAAAGCATTGTAAGTTGTTGCCTTACAACGATTTACGTCCGATTGCAAGTGCCGCGAAGGGGCCGGCGGCGCGGGCCGTGCAAGAGAGGCCAAGCAATCTGGTCGACGCGCGTCGTTGCCAGCCCTTTTCTCGGACGACCAACTGAAGGAATCCGCCCGTGGCCCGTTCTCGTACCGCTCCAAGTCGTTCAAGTGCCACCAAAGCTGTCGCTAGCAAGGCGAAGCCAGCGGCCAGGAAATCGAAGCCCAAGCCGCTTAGCAAAGAGCTGCTTGAGAGTGAAATCGATATCGACGCCGACGAAGTCATCCACGAGACCGACGACGACGGGGCACACATCGACGACCCGGTTCGGATGTATTTGATGCAGATGGGCGAAATTCCTATGCTAAATCGGGCCGAAGAAATCGACTCGGCTAAGTCCATTGAATTCGCTCGCGACCGCTTTCGCCGCACGATGCTCTGCAACGATTTCATGTTGCATGGTGCCGCTGACCTGCTCGAAAAAGTCAAGAACGGCGAATTGCGACTCGATCGCACTATCGAAATCTCGGTCACCAACACGGCCGAGAAAAAGCGCATTCTCAAGCGAATTGGCCCAAACCTCGAGACCATTCGCGAGTTGCTGCTGCTCAACAAAACCGATTACATGCAAGCAGTTAATCGAACCGTGTCGATCGGCGCACGTCGCAAGGCTTGGCGTCGGCTCATCGTTCGTCGCAATAAAGCTGTAAGGCTTGTCGAAGAAATGAACCTCAGGCTCAACAAGCTGCTACCTTTGATGGACAAGCTCCACTCGATTGGTCACCGTATGGCGATGATCCGCCAACAACTGGCCGAGCGCAACGAGTCGCTTGGCGAGCAGTACTACGAAGAGTTGTTGCACGAACTGCGTTATCTGATGCGAATCACTCACGAGAGCCCAGCGACGCTAGCTCACCTGGTGGCCCGCACCAAAGAACGTCGCGCTACGCACGATGAAGCGAAGCGAAAGCTCTCGGCCGCTAACTTAAGGCTGGTGGTGTCGATCGCCAAGCGTTACCGCAATCGTGGCCTTAGTTTCTTGGACCTCATTCAAGAAGGCAACACGGGCCTCATGCGAGCGGTCGATAAGTTCGAGTACGCTCGTGGTTATAAGTTTTCGACCTATGCCACATGGTGGATTCGCCAAGCGATCACGCGTGCCATCGCCGACCAAAGTCGCACGATTCGGCTGCCGGTGCATATGATCGACACGATGAGCAAAATTCGCGCGGTTACTATCGAGTACTTCCAACAACATGGCCGCGAGCCAAATGCCGAAGAAGTGGCCGAAGAGCTCGATATGTCGATCGACGACGCTCGCTGTGTACTCAAAATGACCCGCCAACCGTTGTCGCTCGACCAACCAGTCGGCGACCACGGAGGCAACTACTTTGGCGAATTCATCGAGGAAAAGCGGGACGACGACCCGCTCTACGAGGCCAACATCGAGGCTCTCAAACATAGCCTCAACGACGTGATGGCCGAATTGACTTACCGCGAGCGAGAAATCATCCGCCTGCGATATGGTCTGGCCGATGGCTACAGTTACACGCTCGAGGAGGTTGGCAAGATATTCTGTGTCACTCGCGAGCGAGTGCGACAGATCGAATCGAAAGCAGTGCGGAAGCTACAACAACCGTTCCGTTGCCGCTCGCTGGTCGGTTTTCTCGACGGCCACCAAGAAGTGCCGCTCGATTGAAAGATTGAGCGAATCCCCCCCTTGCTCGCGCCGCGTGCTTGTCCGGACATCCACCGATACAAGCACGACGCGCAAGCGAGTGAGTCGGAGTTGACTTACTGAAATAGTTTATCGACATCGATCGAGAAGCCCTCGAAATCATCTCCCGTTTCATACTCGAATGAGTCGTCCCAGGGCAATTCAAGTTCCGATACTTGGCCGCGATGAACTTCGGACTTCCGTGTTTCAGACGTGCCGGTTTCTCGGCGAACTTCGTCTTGCAGCTTCGACACCAATCCTGCGATAGTGGGATCGCTCCAGGGCAACAGTTGACTTGGGCGAATTCGTGAACGACCGGTTTGATCGGCGGGTACTTCGATGACGACACAGCGAATTTGGCGAGGAGCGTACATGGGTCCATCCCTTGAATCTAGCAGAAGAGTAACAGTGGCATCGAACGTCGCGAAAAGTTGCCGCCAACATTCGCCCCGCTCACGCCCACCGGCTGATGAGACGAGTCGTGCTCGCAGCATTTGAGTGCAAAGGTCCGAGGCAGCGCGAAGGAGCATTCAGGATTCGCTGCGTCGCAAAAAGTGCTTGCCACTCGGCAAGCAAACCCTTTTGCACTCGTGAGCCGCCGTTCGCGTTGAGAGGGGCCTGATGCAGGCACCGCGCCTCGTTCCGCGAAAGCGATGGCTCGTTGTAAAACCGAAAATGCACGTCGCGTGCCAATCGCAGTTTCGATCGGCAAAACTTTTCGATTTCCTTTTCCGCTCGCTATTCTACCCGTAATTTTTCGCGAAAACACGCCGCTCGCTGGGGGGCTGTCGACGCTGTCAATTTTGAAAGTCTTACATTCGTTTGTGCAACTTAGTTTGTAGCCGAACATTTCGCTGCGTCGAAATCATCGTCAAAAAACAAAACTTCTCCTCAAGTCACTCTCATCAGATCGTCGATACGCAAGACGATGGGCAAGGATTGCCCAGGCTAGTCCCCCCCCGGGGCGGCCAATTCAATTGCCGATCAAAGGATTGAAACGCAACATGCGCCCTCGTCTTAGCGTCTATCATGGCCCCTCGGACACTGCCGAGCAGAACCAATTCGATAAAGTTACCGTCTCGGTTGGCGAGGTGTTGCCACTGTTGGCCGAAGCGATACTCAGCAATCGGACTTGGCTCGAAGATTTCGCCGACGACGAGCTGACAATCACGTCGGATCTCTACGATGTGCTGCTTGCCTATCGGCACTTGCGGCGTCCTTCGGCTTAGGTCTCTTACGGATTCCGATACGGATTCCGACGAGCATCGAGCCAATCGTTCGCCTGGGCACACGAGGCCAAGTCGGCGGGCCGATGCTTGTCGTCGAAGACCATGAGTGCGTCGGCGGATTGCACTTCGATGAAACTTTCGTCGATCTGACCTGCCGAGCTCTTCAAGGTCGATAGGTCGAGGCCGAAGTGTTTGGCCAGAAACCTGTAAGTGGCTTGCCGTTTCGAAGGTCCGTAGTCGTGACCTTCGTCGGCGAAGTGAGCATTCTCGATTCGGTCGCGGGCGTCGTAGTGGCCGTAGATTTGCTGCAAGTGCGGCAACTCGACGCGTGGCACATTTTTGGTCCAGTCGTCGCCGTCGCTCACCACCAACATGGGCTTGGGGGCAATGAGCGCCGCGATTTCGACGTTGTTGGTCTCATAAGCAGATGTCTTGTGAATCGGCATGCCACTCTCGCACACACAGCCGCCGAAGAAGTGAGCCGACACCATGACGACCGGCATCGACAAGTCAATGCGATCGTCGACGGCGGCAAGCAAAAACGATTGCGTGCCGCCCCCCGAACCACCGGTCACAGCCAGTCGATCGGGGTCGACAAAGTCGAGCGACGTGATGAAATCGACGGCCCGCAAGCTGTTGAAAGTTTGCAGTCGTGACACGCGCTCGCTGCGATGGTCGCAGCCCTGCGACTCGCCAAAACCGACCATATCCCAAGCGAGCGCCGCAGCTCCCATGCGTGCTTGGGCCGCACAGCGAATCTGTACGCTCGAATCGAATCGTTTGTTGGGTTTGTGGCCGTGCGGATTCAGGATGCCGGGAATTTTGCCCTCAATCATGGCAGGCAAATACAGATTGCCCGTGATCCAGAAACCGGGCAGGCTTTCGATAGCAATGTTTTCGACCGTATAGCCATCCATCGCGCGACGGCTATGGCGAATGACGCGCAAATCGTGCGGCCGCACGATGCCATCGAGCTGCATGCCCGCCAAAATGCCCTTCCGCAGCATCGCCCCCCTTTCGTCCCAAGCTGCCCGGGTTGGATAGAGCTTAGCGAACTCCACGAGCTTTGCCGCCGCTTCGGCTTCGGTATACGCGGCTCCTTGCAGGAGCATGGGTTCAGCCGCCAAACACTTGCCGCAAAGATTGCAGCAAGCGAGCAACAACAATAGACGCAAGACGTGAATCATCGCTCGGCCTCGTGCGGTAGTTAGACCACCACATTGTACCGTCGCTTCGCGCGCGATGCGCTACGCATCAGCGGCGTTGTTTGCGGCCCAGTCACAGCGCAATAGACCATACATGGCCGAGTCACAGATGTGGCCGCCGACAATCCACCGCTGGCGAAAGAGCCCTTCCTGTACAAAGCCCAAGCGTGTGAGGCATTTCACGCTGGCCTCGTTGCGCGGATCGACATCGGCTTCGACACGATTGAGGTTGAGTGTTTTGAAACCGAACCGAAGCAATGCGCCCGACGCTTCGTGGGCATAGCCTTGGCCCCAAGCCGAGCGAGCCAACGCAAACCCAAACTCCCCGCGTCGACATTGCTCGTGGAGTTGATAAAGCGTGCAACTGCCAACGAGAGTTGCGTTGTCTATGCAGACGATTCCCAGCCGAACGTAGTCGCCCGCCGCCATCACCGCAATGTCGCGGGCGATGAACTCGTTGGCCGTGTCGATCGACGGCCAGGGCGGTGTCGACCAGTAGCGCATGACCAGCGGGTCGGAGTGAATCGCAAACAACACTGGGGCATCGTCGGGCGTGAGCGGACGGAGTTCGAGCCGTGGCGTTGCAAGTCGAGTTTTGGAGAAGTCTGGCATAATTCGATTAGTGGCGACGGCCCGGTTTACGCATCGTGGTATCTGGCAACCAATCGCTCGTTAGTTTCGCAATAATAGAGTTTGCAATCGTGCGAGCTGGTGAGCCACAACTCTGTTCTCGATTCTGAGAGCCAGTCACGGATCAAGTCGAAACCATAGTCCCGCATCTTCGAGCGAACTGTAGCGCTCAATTCGCGAGAAATGGCATATGCCCAGAGCTCCCATCGTGGTCCGTAGAAGGCTGTCGCGTCGTTCGCGGCCGACAGTCCCAAGTTGTGTTTCACATAGCCTGCGGTGATGACAAGGTGCTCTCCGGCGGGCGTCACCTTATCGTGTCTGTTAGCTGAAAAGTTGAGTTCGAGTTCGTCGAATTGCGGCACCAACGAGAGAGCGTCGGAGATCATTTGCGCTCCCAATGCATAGGTTTGCGCCTGTCGCAGTTTTTGTTTGTAACGCGTTGGAATCATGGGAATCTCGCAGGCCAGAACACGCTTGCTCATTGCTGGCCAAAGAATAGCTTTTCAGTCTGCTCAACCAATTTTCCTGCTGACTCGTAGTCTTCGATACCTGCCACCTTCAAAGCGTACCCATCCTTGAGCCAAACAACTTCTCCCCATCCGTGGATGTGTGATCCAACGCCACTCGCTTCTTCAAGTTGCGGCCAACCGGGAAGATCTCGCAACGGCTTGTAACGTTTGTGCGTCACCGGCGTGGCGTCGACGTAGTGAAACCAAACGACTTGGTCTGGATGCAATCGCTCCCACTCGATCACGAACTCGGCGAAGTGCGTCCGCTGCGGCTCCATGATTGCCCAATCGAAGTTGATAAACATCACCGCTCGCGGCGTCGCCGCCGCGTGGGCGACGACATGTTCAACGTCTTCGACCCCGTTCGACTTTACCTCGAAAAAGGATGTCGCAAGTTGTCCCGCACTGAATCGCGTATTTTGTTCCAATGAGTCGCGCTTATCACCATTGCGGACAAAGCCACAGACGATGACTCCCGTAGTCAATCCGCACAGTAGAACCCACGTTCGCATCACTTTATTCCCAGCCGGTCAAGTAAGAGATCAGCCCTTGCAGTAACCGAAACAACCCCACGATACCAATCCCGATGAACAGGAACCATGCAACTCCCAAGAACCACCAAGTCCCCAAGGTGGCCACAACGCCAATAGCGAGTCCGACGCCCCCCTGCAGCATGGCATCTTTCGCGTGATCTTTTGCCGACGGGCCACGGAGGTAGTCTTTCTCTAGCGCCATGATTGCATAAAACCTTTCTTGGGCGTGAGATGATTGCCCGAGGTTGAATCACCGCAGATTGTAACACGGCTCTCCGAGCCGTGAATTCACGATTCGGAGAATCGTGCTACACAGAACTCAACTCATGCACCATATCAACCAACGCCCGCGCATTATCCGGCGGTGTCTGTGGTAGTATACCGTGTCCCAAATTAAAAATGTGCCCCGGTCGGCGACCAGCTTGGGTGAGCACCCGCTGGGCGCGCTCGCGGATTGTTTTTTGGTCGGCGAGCAGCACGAGTGGTTCAAGGTTGCCTTGTACCGCGCGGTCGTGGCCAATGCGGTCCCAGGCTGTGTCGAGATCGATTCGCCAATCGACACCCACCACGTGGCCACCGGCGTCGGCCATCGGTTTGAGCAGCTCGGGGTTGCCGGTGCCGAAATGGATGATCGGTGTGCCGGGGGTGATTGACCCAATCAACGACCTGACATGCGGCGCGACGAACTCGTTGTAGTCGGCTGGTCCGAGGCAACCGACCCAGCTATCGAACAATTGCACGACACTCGCCCCAGCGGCGATTTGTGCGTTCAGGTAAACGGCAATCGAGTGGCTAAGTCGGCGCATCAGTTCGTCCCACGCACCGCGGTCGCGGTACATGAGCGTTTTGGTGTGCAAGTACGAACGGCTCGAGCCTCCTTCGATCGCGTAGCTCGCCAGCGTGAACGGCGCGCCGGCAAAACCAATCAGCGGCATCGTCGCGGGCAAGTCGGCGCGCGTCTGGCGAACTGTCTCGACCACAAAGTGCAGTCGGTCGGCGTTTTCGAGTTGCACGAACCGATCGACGTCCGCAGCATCTCGCAACGGATTGTGAATCACCGGACCATCGCCCGGCGCGAATTCGAGCTCCATGCCCATCGGCTCGAGGATCGGCAGCAAGTCGCTGAAGATAATTGCCGCGTCGACGCCGAGAAAATCGACGGCGGTACACATCACCTCGCTGCAGAGCTTCGGATTCTTGCAAAGATCAAGGAACGACAATTTTGCGCGAACTTCGCGATACTCGGCCATGTATCGACCCGCTTGCCGCATCAGCCAAATCGGTGTGAAGTCGGTCGGCTCGCGACGGCAAGCTCGCATGAACGGACTGTCGTACCACGCTGGCTTCTCGACTGCTTCATCGATCGAGGGCATGGCAATACTCGCTAAGTGTTTCTTGCGGGAGAGAATGTTGTGGCAAGCGAGTGCCGTCTGTTGCACGAGCTGTCCCATCTTCGGCGGCGATGCCTCGACATCGACCGGTAACGCGAGTTCGACAAGTGCTTCGCTGCAAGTCGGCCCAATCGAAGCGACCACCGCGCGACGCAAGCCGGCTAGCGCGGCATCGGTTAATTCGAGCTGTTCGGCGAGCTTGACCAAGTTGCGGATTTGATTGGCCGACGTGAACATCGCCACGTCGATTTCGTTATCGGCGAGCCGACGAATGTTCTCGGCAAGTGGCCCAGTATCTTCAGGAAGATCCCACTGGTAAAGCTGCACACGATCGACCGTCGCGCCGCGGGCTTCGAGTCCCGACAACAAACTCGGATTAGTGATTCCGTACTCTTGCAATCCGACAACGAGATTCGCAACTGGCAAGTGTTTATCGAGCGTCGTGAGCAGCTCGCGCCACGTGTTTGGTTCGGGGACGCGGAGTGCCTTTTTGATGCCGAGTTCCGCGAGCGCGGCAGCCGGTTTCGGCCCGCGTACAACAAGCCGCGTGTCGGTAAGCGCGTCGATCAGACGCTCGCGCCCCACATGCCGCGCGGTTTTTTCGACAAGCAATCGCGTGCCGACGCCGGTGAGCAACACGAGTACGTCGATTTGGCCGGTGATGAGCCGGTTGGCGAAGTCGACGGCGGGCCTGTGGTCGTCGAGCGGCGTCTCGCGCATCGACGGGCTCACTAGTGCGACGCCACCACTCTTGGTGATGAGTTTTTCGATATCTCCCGCGCGGCGGCTCTCGAACGCTGCGACGCGAAGTCCATCGAAATCGGCACTGCGTGATTTGTCGGCGGCAGACATTTTGTTGGCTCATGGAGTATCAGGCCAACGCATTCTAGTTCGTCGCGAAGCGCGATGGCAGTGGTCGCAAAATGCGAGCAACTCGCTCACAACTTTCAACCCCCCGAAGGCGAAAAAATTTTCGCGCGATTGAGGGACGTGCGTCAAAAAGAAAACTTTGGGTTGCTTGCTTGACAAACGATCGTCCGTTCGCAAAACTGCTCCACGCACTAGAGGAATTACCCGACGGATCACCTTGATGAGACGACTCGGCGAATCGATGTTAGTACCGTTTTACACTTCGACCACTTGCTGCAAGTTAGAAACCATGCGATCACGAACCGAGGACGCGAAGCGTAAATTTTTTGAAGTCACGGTAAGAACAGAATCGCTAGCAGATCGGTCGATCGACATCAGGTTTTGATAATAACTTTTCCCAGTGAGTGGCAGCGGAATGCTGGTCCTCGTTCGTTTATTTTCGGGGCGAGATGATTTTGCCCGCGACATTCTCGGCAAACTTTTTTTGCCAGCTTGTCGGATAAAAAAAGAGAGAGTTTATTTGCGAAAGAGTGCGACGTTTGCAACGCATTGTCGTGGGTGGTTGTTCTGTGTTTGGTAGAACCCAATCGCGACCGAACGGCGAGTAGCGCAGGGAACGCCTACTGGCTGCAACCAGTTTCGGATGATGCAAAGCAGCGTAACAGGGTCGAAGGAACGCTTGGTGCGTATCACTTTTTTGATTAATCGTGAGGCTCTTTCGCTAACTGTGAGGGGCGGCGACCGACGGATCGACAGCCGGCAGCTTAATAATCGCTGCGAAAGGGAATCGCCCCCTCGCTGTTTTTTGTGGTGCTCGAAGTGCCAAAGGTGATGCCGTGCCGCATCGAACGCTTATCGGTCTCGGCTCGAATCTTGGTGACTCGCGACGACAGTTGGCCGATGCACTCGACCGGCTCGACGCACTCGACCAAATTGAAGTATTAAATGCTAGCAACTTGGTCGACAGTCGCCCTATCGGCGGGCCGGCGGACCAGCCACCGTTCGCCAACGGTGCCGCCCTACTCGCGACCGAGTTGTCAGCGGCCGAGTTGCTCGCGAAGTTGCAAATAGTCGAGAGCGCGCTTGGTCGAGTCCGGGAAATCGAATGGGGACCGCGTACGCTCGATCTCGACTTGTTGCTCTATGGCCAGGAAATCATGAATTTGCCCGGGCTTGTGGTACCCCATCCTCGCCTCGCTGTTCGTTCGTTTGTGCTGGAACCGGCGACCGAAATCGCAGGCGACTGGGTTCACCCTTGGATTAACACGCCGCTCGGCGAGCTGTGGAAAACGTGGCGAATGGGTGTCGACGCGGTGGGACTGATCGGCGATGCCACGACGCGCGATTCGCTACGGCAATTGTTGACTCAGTTGTTTCCCAAACTTTCGTCGGCCGAGGTCTTGGACTCGAAAGTGGGGAATCGCGAACTGGCGATGGTTGCTATCGGCGATGCGAAGAATGACGCAAAGAGCGAAGCGAAAAATGAACAGCAGGTGCCTCGCATCGCGTTTTGTACTTGCCCTGACGCAGCGATTCCAGGGATTCCGACGCTGTGCGTCGATTTTTTCGATGACCAAGTTGCTCGTCGCGATGTGGCAGCCGCCATCATCGATGCTTGGCCGAGTCTGGGCTTGTCGAGTACGGGCGCTTAAAATTCTCGCGTCGAGAAATTATTCGAGCCGCTATGACCCACCCACCAGTTGAAACCGCCCCCCCCGCCGTGCGGCTAATGGTCCGCAATTGGCAATCGCTCGGCCAATCGGTCGGCGTCGTGCCGACGATGGGGGCACTGCACGAGGGGCACCTGAGTCTCGTCGCCGCTGCGCGCGACGAGTGCGACAAGGTCGCAGTCACCATTTTTGTCAACCCAACGCAGTTCGCGCCGGGCGAAGATTTCACGAAGTACCCCCGCACGTTCGACCACGACCTCGCGCTGCTCGCCGAGTTTACGCCCGATGTCGTGTTTGCACCCACGGCTGCTTCCATCTACCCCGACGGTTTTGCGACGAGCGTTGACGTTGGGCCCGTCGCCCGTGGCTTCGAGGGGGCGAGTCGCCCGACGCACTTCGCGGGTGTCGCGACCGTGGTTCTCAAATTGCTAAATATTGTGCCGGGCGATGTGGTTTATTTTGGTCAAAAAGATTACCAGCAAACGGTCGTCGTGCGGCGAATGATGGCCGATCTCAATCTGCCGGGCATCGTGCGGATTTGTCCGACCGTCCGCGAAGCCGACGGATTGGCGATGAGCTCGCGGAACACCTATCTCACGCCCGTCCAGCGCGAAGCGGCGCTCGTACTCTCGCGTAGTTTGCGATTGGCGGAACAGATGTATGTCACTGGCGAGCGGGGGAGCGAGAAAATTTTGGCCGCGATTCGCGAGCAGTTTACCAGCGAACCGCTGGCCAAGCTCGACTATGTCGCGATGTTTGCGGCAGGCACGATGGACGAAATCGCCCACATCGACACCCGCGCGGTTGTGGCACTAGCTGCGAAAGTTGGCGAAACGAGGTTGATCGATAACACGCATTTAGGCGACGATCTTAGTATGTAGCCGCCGTCGCCAGACGATGGACCGAAGCAAATAACGAGCTGTTGCCATCCTCGCTCTTGGCGAGCGTGGGTCCCCTAAACTCCAAGAATCCATGCGTAGCGAACTATTCCGAATACCCAACGAGCTTTTCGGCATCCCCCTGTTCGGAGTGGGCCTATTGCTGCTCGCGCTAGTTGTAGTGACGGGCTACATGTTATGGAACGCCCGCAAATCGCCAACTGCGTTCAACGAGTTGCTCGCCCAGTGGCCGATGTTTGCGATCGTTGCGGCCGTGATTGTGTTTGTGCCACGGGTGTTCCCGGAAGGCCTGCCAATTCGTGGCTACGGCTTGATGCTTGTGCTGGCGGGTGTGGTCGGACTGACGATGGCCACTTACCGCGCCCGGCAACGCGGCATCGACGGCGACACGATCATCGCCGTAACAATGTGGATGTTCATTGCAGGCATTTTCGGTGCTCGGGTCTTTTTTGTGATCGAGCATTGGGAGACCGCTTTCGCGGACCTGTCGCTGCCGCAGTCGCTGCTTGAAGCGCTCAATTTCACTTCCGGAGGGTTGGTCGTTTATGGAGCGGTCTTGGGTGCGGGCATCGCTTTTGCCTATTTTTGCCGCCGACATGGCATCGGCATCTTGCCGCTGGCCGACATCCTGGCACCAAGCCTGCTTGCTGGTCTCGCCCTCGGACGGATAGGCTGTTTGTTGCATGGCTGCTGTTTCGGTGGGCCTTGTGATTTGCCTTGGGCAGTGACGTTTCCGCAATGGGGAAGCGAAGACCGCCAATCGCCTCCCTACTCCGACCAACTCATCCGTGGCGAAATGCACGGCATTCGACTCGAAGAGTTCTCCGACGGCGACGATCGACGAATAGAAGTTGTGCGCGTCGACGAGTCGATTGCCACCGCGCTTCCGCAGCTCGCCAAAGGAACGGTAGTCACCGCGATTAATGGTACACCGGTGATGTCGCTTGACGATGTCGCGCCGGTGGTTTCGAAAGCGTACAATCTGAACGAGGCGCTGACGTTGACACTCGAGTCGGGTGAAGTGGCTGAAATAGCCGCAGCCCCGCAGCGAGAACGTAGCCTTCCAATCCATCCGACACAAATCTACAGCAGTATCAACGCCGCCTTGATGGCGACGTTCCTCTGGTTCGTGTACCGCGTACGTGGACGCGATGGTGTGGTCGTCGGGCTAATGTTGACAATGTACCCCATTGCGAGATTCTTGCTCGAAGCGATTCGGACCGACGAGACGAGCTTTTTGGGGACTGGGTTAAGCATTTCGCAGAACATCAGCCTCGCACTGCTCGCTGCGATGCCGATTTATTGGTGGTGGTTGCTCCGCAGACCCGCGGTACCTCAACCAAAGTAAGCCGGCTCGTTGCCCGGTTTCCACTTGATGTTGCAGCCGATGCTCGGCTTCTGGTCTTCGGCGACCGGTTTGCCGGCGAGCGTCGCTTCGACCGCCGCGCCGAGGTCTTCGCCGGTCACCGGAATGCCCGAGTCGGGACGACTGGCGTCGAACTGGCCGCGATAAACCAGCTTCTGTTCGTTGTCGAAGAGATAGAAATCGGGCGTGCAAGCAGCGGCGTAGGCCTTCGCGACTTGTTGTGTTTCGTCGTAAAGATAAGGGAACGCATAGCCCCGCTGCTCGGCTTCGGCGACCATCTGCTCGGGCGAGTCGGCCGGGTAATTGGCGACGTCGTTTGAGCTTATCGCCACCACCGCCAAGCCCTGGGGCATGTATTGGTTGGCGAACTTCGCCAGATCGTCGGCCAAATGTTTGACGAAGTGACAATGGTTGCAAATGAACATTACGAGCAAAGCCTCGGCACCGGCGAAGTCGGCCAGTGCAACCTGTTTACCATCGACGTTCATCAAATTGAAATCAGGGGCCTTAGTGCCAAGCGGCAACATCGTGCTGGGAGTGCGGGCCATAGTCGGTGCTCCGTTCGCGTTCGGGTTGTATGCGGGTCGTTTCAAAATCTTTCGGGAGTATGAAGTCTCACACGCGCGACGACAACCGACCGTCGCGACTGACGGTGCTGAGTGAGCAGCGTCGCTTGCGACCGTCGGCTGGACCCTGGCCCTCGACTCTAGACACTCCACTCGCAGCTTTCGCTGCTTGTTGACGCCGCCACAGGGCGCGCTATAATCGCGTTCGTGGTAGCTGTGTGTGTCGAAACTGTTCACAATTTGCGAGAGATGCGCGTGAACGGGCGAACACCTTAACCGAGCGATGCGTATTTAACCCCAATGCCGACTCAGCGTCGGTATCACTCCTTAGTGTCCTCCACGGTGCGAGGCTTCGTGCTGGTGGAAATTACCGGGCCCACAGGCTCAAGAGGAAAGATCATGGCTGCTGGTGTCATTGAAGTCGACGACAAGACCTTTGAACAAGAAGTGTTGCAAAGCGATCAAGTGGTGTTGGTCGACTTTTGGGCCCCTTGGTGCGGACCTTGCCGGATGATCGCGCCGGTCATCGAAGAACTGGCCGCCGATAACTCGGGCAGCGCCAAGATCGTCAAAATCAACACCGACGAAGCCCAAGACACCGCCCACAGCTATGGCGTCAGCAGCATCCCCACGCTCATGGTCTTCAAGAATGGCGAAGCCGTGAATCGTATGTTGGGCGTGCAACCCAAGCCTCGGTTGCAAGAAGCGATTGATGAAGCGAAAGGTTGATCGCTGATTGATGTCCAAGCAAATCGAAAGCGGTCGCCTCGTTGGGCGTCCGTTTTCATTTTTTCGCGACTTTCGCTGCACATTGCCTAATCGACCACGAGATCTGGGCTCATTTGATTTCGGCCCAGCAAACCGCGCCACGAAAAAGAACTTTGCTTGGTGCCGTTACTCGCAACAGTCGACATTTGGCGTCTGAGCAAGTCGGCTTGTTCGCCGATGACTTCGTCGAACCTTTGCGACGAGTGAGGCAACCACTGCATGACGGCGCTGATCACCAACTCTTTTAGATAGGCAAAGGAAAATCCCTCGGTTGAACTCGCCAGCGATTGCACACTGTCGATCGACCACTTTGTTTCGTCGCTTAATTGATCGTGCCAAGATTCGATGTAAGTGAGCCGTTCCGCGCGTAAAGGTAGCTTGAAGTGATATTTACGATCGAACCGACTCGGTCGATCGAGAATCGCGGAGTCGATCAGCTCGGGATGATTTGTCGTCGCCAGAACGATCAGTCCGTGGTTCTGCTCGAATCCATCGAGTTGATTAAGAAAGAACGAGCGATTGTCTGAGTTCACCAGCGAATCGAGGTCTTCGAGCACCAACACGCAGGGACGCAAACCGCGAGCTCGCGAGAACACCTGCTGCCACATCTGCTCATCGGTGTAATAGGGATGGCTGAGGGTCTTGACGTAGAGACTCGGAATATCGAGTTCCTTCACGAGGGCGCGGACGCAATGTGTTTTATCTCAACTTGCGTGGTACTCCTTTTAGAACGAGACATGCGCGCACTTTCCTTCCTTAAGGCGACGTAGTTCACGAACCGCAAGCTTGGTCCGTGGAAAGAGGTAACAACCGTAGATATGGCACTTCTCTATTCGGATTTCTCCACGACTGA
>JBGSWC010000446.1:0-21798 GCA_041752635.1 Pirellulales bacterium
AGGGGGCGGCATGCGGTGGGGCAAACCTGGTTCCGATGCGGTCTGCGCGTTGCGAGCACTCTACCTCAGCCAACCCGGTTGCTGGGAAGCGTTTTGGAAATATCAGCCGAGTTAACTACCCACAATCGTGACGCTCACACGGGCGCTGGTGCAGATTGTTGCCCAAGGAATGCAAGAAAAAGCGATTTCGCGATTACAGCAGGGAGCGCGCGCATCCGTTGACTTGGATCCAACGTTGCCGGACTGGTGACTTGCGCATTAATTTAATTCCCATCGGAATCGTCATCGCGGCTATTGGTTGAGACAACCAACGTGAACGATGGAGCGCCTGGAATTCCGGGCATATCAACTTCCATCTTTTTCGGCATTAGCTTTCTTCGTTCCAATTCTTCGAGTGCATAAAGTTCGGCAAATGGCGGAAGTTTGCGTTCCGTGATCGACTTCTTATACGCGTTGAGCTTTGCGTACCGGAAGTAGTTCGTTGGGTCGGAATCGAACTTCTCGACCTTGATCTTATAGTCAATCTGTCCGGAAGTGAGTACGAGGGTGTCATCAGTTGCCGTAACTTCGAACTTAGGATTCAACGACCAGGCAAAGAACTCGCGATTTGTCTCAGGGATTGATGCTAAATTCGCTTCTGCCTTTTCTTTGCTTTTTCTTGTCGAGCTTACAGACTCAGACAGTGTGACCCACTGCTTGGTGTCGTCGTGCTGCCAACGCTGTTCCTTCAGGTCGAAAAGTTCGGTGATATCGCCGACTTTCGCAATTGCCTTATCATCCGTGATCGACAACTCGATGACGGCAAGTTCCTCACCGTTGGCTTGAAGCGTGAGTTTGTAGTCATCTGCTAGCGCCGTAGAAAAAACTAGGCACGCAGCGATGATACTCGATAGCAATTGCACGTGATTCACACCCACCTCAATCGCTGAACTACGGGGCATTCTCACAAATTTTCTTGGCGACGTTGGCGGTTCACCAAACCTAAACCAGCCTCGCCTCGGGAATCTCAAACCCGGCGTTGTGCGGGTCTTTGACCAGTTTGTTCGCGTCGTCGGCTCGTTCGCCGACGAACTTCTCGTTTTGGGCGTCGAACTCGAGCATCGGGCCGACCGTGTACTTGGCTCCGTCTTCGGCCGAGAGGCCTCCTTGGCCCGACATCATTTCGTGGAGCATGCCGAAATGTTCGGCGGCTAATTTGTTGTCGCCGAATTTGCCCGCTTTCTTGTCGAACGGAACCTGTTCGCCCAAACGATAGCTGTTGTTCATCAAGTGACCGACCACGCAACTGCGGTGAGCTTGCAGTGCGTCGCCGTTGGCCATCGTGGGGTCGTTGGCGCGCACGGCCGCGATAAAGCTGCCCCAGCATCCGCCGGGGGTGACCGGGCCACGCGGCACCGGCAGGTCTTCGGCTTTGTCGCTGCCCGGGCGAGTGATTTTGTAGCGGTTTTCACCTGTGATCTTGCTACCATCTTCGAGATAATACTCGTTGTAGACTTGCGACTTATAGCCTTCGTGCTTCATGTTGCGAACATTGAAAAACACGAACTGACCGTTGGGATACTCGGCCATGCTGAACATTGTATTGGGCGTTTCGCCTTGGTCATCCCAACCAAAGCGGCCGCCGATTGCCATTGCCCGCACCGGGTGAGTTTGATCGGGATCGATTGCCCATTGGGCGACGTCGAGCTGGTGAGTGCCCTGGTTGTTGAGCTCGCCATTGCCGGTCGGCCAGAACCAGTGCCAGTTGTAATGCACGAGATTGCCATGGAAGTCGTCGAGCACCGCCGGGCCTTTCCAGAGGTTCCAGTCGAGATGGCTGGGCGGCGTCGAGGGCTGCTTGAAGCCAATGCCGCCGCGAGGTTTGCAGGCGTAGCCATAGGCAATTTTCAGTCGCGGCAGCTCGCCACTCTGGAGCAATTGATGGAGACCGGCGATGCCCGCCTCGCTGCGGCGCTGGGTGCCATGCTGGACGACGACGCCATATTTCTTCTGGGCTTCGACGGCGACACGGCCCTCGTTGATGTCGTGGCTCATCGGCTTTTCGACATAGACGTGTTTGCCGGCTTGGGCCCCGCGAATCGTCATCAGCGAGTGCCAATGGTTGGGGGTGGCGACCGAAATGGCGTCGACCGTTTTATCATCGAGCACCTCGGCGACATCGGCGACAGCTTTGGCGCTGGTTTGGCCACCGCTTCGCTCGGCTAATTGCTTCATTCGTCTGGCCAACACGTTGCTGTCGGGGTCGACCAGGTAGGCAATCTCGACGTTCTTTTGCGACAGCCACCCCGGCACGTGGGCGTCGCCACCGCGACCGTTGACTCCGACCACAGCAATGCGGACCCGGTCGTTGGCCCCCTTCACCTGGCCCGAGGCCCGGGTGCCCATCAGCAAGAGCGAGGCCCCTGCCGCCGAGGATGTGGCCAAAAAATTCCGCCGCGATGTTTGCTGTGCCATGATTGCAATTGCCCTGTGAAGGTGGGAGTGGTGAGGTGGGGTGCCGCGAAGTGTTCAGTGTAACCATATTACGCCCGAATTGCCAAATTCGCCGCCTGCAATGCCAACGATGTGAATAGACCTCGACCACGAACGAGGCTACAAAGAGCGTCGCTAGATTCCGCTGGTATTTGAAGGAGCGAGCCGCGTGTCGATCTTCACCAAAGCTTTCGTGTGGGCCTCGGGCAACTGGGTCGTGCAGCGATTGCTCGAAAAAAACGTGAAACGCTCGCAGTTTCTGATGGGCATTGGAGCTGGCGGCGGAGTGTCGACAAGTGGCGAACGGGCCGTGTTTCGGCTGCTCATCGAGCGCTGCCAGCCGCCGTTTGCGATCCCTATTACCATATTCGACGTGGGAGCGAACACTGGGCAGTTTTTGCGGCTGCTAAGCGAACAACTAGCAGGAACTTCGTATGAGGTTCACTGTTTCGAACCGGGAGGCGATGCATTCAGTCAACTCGCACAATCGGCCACCGGCGATAATCGGGTGGTGCTCAACAAACTGGGCCTCGGCCGCGAAGTGGGCGAGGCCACGCTGCATTACGATAGTGCCGGCTCGCAACTCGCTTCCCTCACGAAACGCAAACTCGACCACTACAGCATTGATTTCGAGGGAGCTGAAACCGTTTCGATTACCACTGTCGATGAATATTGCCGGCAACACGGCATCGACGGCATCGACCTTCTGAAGATCGATATCGAAGGCCACGAACTCGACGCGCTCGCGGGGGCCGAGGACATGGTCGCGGCGGGCAAGATTGGGCTCATTACGTTTGAGTTTGGCGGCACAAACGTCGACACGCGAACCTACTTTCGCGATTTTTGGTACCTGCTCACCGAACGGGGCTACACGATCCGCCGCATTACACCTTCGGGCTATTTGCACGAGATCCGCAAATACAGTGAGATGGAAGAACAGTTTCGGACGATCAACTATGTGGCCATCGCCAACAACACGGCCACGTGAAATCCGCCGGCCGGTTGAGGAAATGCGTTTACCAGAGGAGAGCGATGGGGCATATTGAAAACGTCGCTTCCGACACGTTGCCATACCATGTCATCGCCAGAACAAGTAGCCAACATACCGGCTGAATGGCTTGCTGAATTCGACGCGGCCGCCAAACGATCGCTGGCCGAGCGGTGGAAGTATTCCTTCATCAAAACGTATAAGCCGGTACTCGACGACGCCGACTATCGCTCGTTTGATTCGATGCAAGAATACCGCGATTGTTGTAACGACAACTTGCCGCGGTGGTTAGGTTATGGCAGCAGTCCGCCGGATGAGACGTTGGATGGGTAGAGATTGCTTGGTAACACGATGTGGGAACGTCGGCATTCGAGTACCCCAACGAAGCGGGCCTAAGTCAGCCCGTTGGGGCTTTTTGGCGCCCGAACGCCGATCGCTGGCCGCTTCGCGAAGCGGCTAAACCCACCCAAACAGCCGCCCGATATCGAGCCCAAAGACCCAAATCATCAGTGTCAGGATCAAAGCCAGGCCAAACAACGACATGCCAGTGACGACTTTGTCGTTGGCCGGTCGGCCGGTGAGGCCTTCCCACATCAGGAAGACCATGTGCCCGCCATCGAGCACGGGGATCGGCAGAAAGTTGACGACCGCGAGGTTGGCACTGATGAGCGTGAGGAACAACAGAAAATCACCCCAGCCGCGCATGGCCGTTGCGGCGGCTCCCTGGGCGATGGTGATGGGTCCGCCGAGCAATTTGGGCGAGATATCGCCGCCGGTGAGTCGCATTAAGAAGCGATAGACGCTCGTGAGTGCCCGCTTCGTTTCATAGGCGCCCATCGAAAGTTGTTCGCCAAAAGTGTTGCCGATTTTCTCTTTCATCAACGGCGCGAGAATAATGCCACGTTCGACGACGAAGGCGTTGTCGTCGGTGGTGGTCGCGAGGCTGACTTCAATTGGTTTCTCGCTGCCACTACGAACGACCACAAGATTAATTGTCGTCCCGACTGGCAGGTCTTGCATCGCGTCGCTGGCGGCGGCCCAGCCGCGCGGGTGCTCGGTGAAGTCGACATCCTGCGCGGGAACATTGGCTGACTCTCCCTTAGGCGATTCGAAGCCGACGCTCTGGAGCGAATCGCCGACCTGGACGCCCGCTTTGTCGGCTGGGCTCCCTGGCTCGACCGCGACGACGCGTGCGACAAGTGGCAGGGCAATGCCAAGGGCCGGCACGGAGATCGGGTCGTCGAGCGACATCGTCAGTTCCTGCCAAGTGACACGCCGAGGAGTGACGGTCAGCGTTTCGCTGTTGTCTCGGTCGCCATTGCGGGCGATCATCAGCTCGACGCTCGCCCCTTCGACTGCTTTTTCGCGGGTGTAATTGGCCAGATCGAGCGGGTTCATGTCAGCGGGCTGTTCATCGACCGCTTCGAGCGACTTGCCATCGACCGCGACAATTAAATCGCCGACCCTCAATCCGGCCTGATCGCCGGGGCTTTGTTTCTCGACGCCGACAATCGCGCCTGCCGCGACGGCGAGTCCAATCGACTCGCGGCGGTTCGGTGGCAGCGTGACTTCGGTCTGGCTTGAGTTCTCGCCTGCCGATGCGAGGGTCAACGTCAACGGCTCGCTGATCTTCTCGACGAGCATCGCCTTCCACTCGGCATACGAATCGACCGGCGTGCCGTTGACAGCGACGATCGTCGCGCCGGGTGTGAGCTTGTCGCCAACCTCGGCGGCCGGCGAGTTCTCGACAAACTGTTTTTTCTCGGCAAGCGTGAGTGTGCTGGAGTTGGTGATACCAATCGCCGGCAACTGCCCGCTGCGATCGGGCGTCAGCTTCATGTCGATCCGCGTGCCGTCGGCCCGCTCGACGATCACGTCGATCGGCTGATCTTTTTGTGCGAGCGTTACTTCTTCGCGGAGCTCGTTGAACCAAGGATTTTCGATGTCGCCTATTTTGGCGATGCGATCACCCGGGCGAAGCCCGTTTTCCCAAGCGGGCGAACCGGCCACCGTGGCACCAACAACGCACGTCATCGACGGCACGCCGATCATGAACGCGATTACGGCGAAGATAAACGCAAAGATAATGTTCATGATGACACCAGCCGAGATGATCGCCATTCGCTGGGGCACCGACTTGGCCAAATAGCTGCGGGCATCGACCAGATACTTTTCGCCCCCTGGTCCGGTGATCTCTTTGGTTGCGATGGAATCTTCGGTCGCTTGTGACTGTTGAAGTTGTTCGGTCGTGATCCGTGGATCGTCGTCTTGGCCCATCATTTTGACATAGCCACCCAACGGCAGAATGCCGATGCCATAGACGGTTTCGCCCCACTTGCGGCTGATCTTCCAGCCACCAATGTCGAAGCCGATCATGAACTTGTCGCACTTCACACCACACCACTTGGCGACGGCAAAGTGGCCCAGTTCGTGGACAAAGATAATGAAACCGAGACCGGCCGCCGCCATCAGAACGGCGAGCGAAAAGCTACCCCAAGCCGCCCAGTCAGTGCTACCCAATACCAGCGTACTAGCGAACGTCAAACATAAACCCACGACTGCACCTCCTGCCTCGCCCACTCATCGAGTTCGAACAATCGCTCGAGCGAGGGATTAGCTTCAAAATTGTGTGATTCGAGAACGCTGCGGCATGCCGGCACGATCTCGGTAAAGTGAAGGTTTCCCTCCAAGAATCCAGCGACGGCCGCCTCGTTGGCCGCGTTGAGCACCACTCCGCTGGTGCCCCCTTCGCGCGCACAGCGAAAACCGAGTTCGAGCGCCGGAAATCGATCAAGGTCGGGGGGATGGAACTCGAGGTTCCAAGAATTCGACCAGTCGAGTCGTGTCGCGACTCCCGCTTTGCGATCGGGATAGTCAAGTGCAAATTGAATCGGCATCCGCATGTCAGGCGGGCTGAGCTGGGCGATGGTCGAACCATCGACGAATTCGACAAACCCGTGCACGATCGATTGCGGGTGAATCACCACAGCGATCTTCTCGGCCGGAATGTCGAACAACCAACGAGCTTCGATTACCTCGAGCGCCTTGTTCATCATCGTTGCCGAGTCGACGGTGATTTTCTTACCCATCTGCCAGGTGGGATGAGCGAGCGCTTCTTCGACGGTGACTTGCCTGAGTGCATCGGTCGACCATGTGCGGAAAGGCCCGCCGCTGGCGGTCAGCACAATTCGCTCGACTTGCTTGAGTGGATTATCGCCCAGCGCTTGGAAGATCGCGCTATGCTCGCTGTCGACCGGCAGCAGCTTTGCCGTGGGCGACTCGGCAAGTTGCTTTCGCACCAACGGGCCAGCGGCCACGAGTGTCTCTTTGTTGGCCAGCGCGACAGTCTTGCCCGCTGCGAGTGCGGCCCAGGTGCTAGCAAGCCCCGCACTGCCAACAATCGCGGCGACAACCGTGTCGACCTCGTCTTCGGCAGCGACTTGCTCGAGCGCTTCGGGGCCGACGAGCAATTTGCATTCGGGGGGTAGTTCGAGCTTTCTGGCACGCTTCGCCGCCGCCGGATCGGTGATGATGACCCAGCGAGGATTGTGTTGGTGGGCCTGCTTTGCCAATAAATCGACATGGCCGTGAGCCGACAGGGCGACAACCTTAAGCCGGTCAGCCGCAGCGGCAATGACCTCTAGCGTGTCCGTGCCGACGCAACCTGTGGAACCGAAAACGGCGATTCTCTTGGCGGGTGACATGGGGCGTTGTCGTGATCAGGCGGTCGAGGGACGATTAAAGAAGCCGTAGCGAGTGGAACGATAGAGCCGGCCGATTTTAGCGGTGAGTACGACCGTACGTGAAAAAATTAGCCGGGGCGCGACACGCGGGGGGATTTCGGCCGCCAACGGTCAGCACCGCCCACTATAAATGTAAGTAAAGGCTGCACTAGAGTGACGACTCGTTGCGGGCATTCTAAGAACGACGCCACTCGCAAGCAAGGCGACTCGAATCGCGAAGTTATCAGTCCTTCCTACTTATCCTACTATGAACCAGAGACGTCGCGGCTACGTTTAGAAGTAATAGCATTTAATCAAGCATGTTGTGACTGGAGCCGATGCTGGCTCTTTTTGTTTCGTTAAGCCGTAATAAATTGTGGCCGAATTCACTACAATCGACAGTCACGCCAGTGGCGACCCAACGCTTCCAACAATGAAACCGACCCCCCATCATTATGCCTGATCCCGCCCCCGAAGGTGCCAAACCGACCGAAAAGAAGCCCGCCCCCCAGAACAGCAATTTCGTTTGGTATTTGCTGATCTTGGGCGTGATGCTCGTGCTTGCCGTCACTTTTGTGACTGGCACCACCGAAGTCGAACTCAAGTGGAGCGACCTCGAACGGCTCGTCGAAGCCAGCAGCAATACCGTCGACGACCCAGACAAAACCTGGATCGATGTCGTCGACAGATCGGGCAATACGCCCGTCACCGTGCGGTTTTCAAAGCTCGACAAGGTGGTGGTCGACACTGACTACGTGACTGGCAAAGTCACCCGTCAATTGCTCGACGAGTCGGGCGAGCCCAAAGCGGAAGAAGGAGTCGATGCGAGTGGCAAAGTCGTCACTTTCCGCGTTAACCGCGACTTCAACGATCGTTCGATCGGCCCGCTACTGACCGAACATGGCATCGACTGGCGCAACGCCTCGAAGCCGAGCCCGCTGTTGGCTTACCTGCCGTTCCTGCTGGTAACCGGGTTGTTTGTGGTTTTGTTTGTGTTCATGATACGCCGCATGGGGGGGGCCGGCTCGCCGATGGCATTTGGTCGCAGCCGTGGAAAGCTATATGCACAGGAAGACATTGAAATCACCTTCGACGACGTGGCGGGCATCGAAGAAGCGGTCGACGAACTTCGCGAGGTCGTCGACTTTCTCAAAAACCCCGAGCGCTATCAACGGCTCGGCGGGCGAATTCCCAAAGGAGTGCTGCTCGTCGGTCCTCCCGGAACCGGCAAAACGTTGCTCTCGAAAGCCGTCGCCGGCGAGGCGGGGGTGCCGTTCTTTAGTCTCAGCGGATCGGACTTTGTCGAAATGTTCGTTGGCGTCGGTGCCGCCCGCGTCCGCGACATGTTTCAACAAGCCGAAGCGAAAGCCCCCTGCATCATCTTCATCGACGAACTCGACGCGCTTGGCAAAACCCGCGGCAGTGGCAACATGGGGGGCCACGACGAACGCGAACAAACACTCAATGCACTGCTCGTCGAGATGGACGGTTTTGGCTCGAATAGTGGTGTCATTGTCATGGCCGCCACGAACCGCCCCGAAACGCTCGACCCCGCGCTGTTGCGCCCCGGACGCTTCGATCGCCATGTGCTAGTCGACCGCCCCGACGTCGGGGGCCGCGAAGAGATTCTCGAAGTCCACTTGCAAAACATCAAAGTCGGACCCGATGTCGATGTGAAGGCGCTAGCTGCGATCACCAGCGGGTTCGTGGGTGCCGACCTGGCCAATATGGTCAACGAAGCGGCACTGCTGGCCGCCCGCAATGGCCGCGAAGTCGTCACGATGGACGAATTCAACGAAGCGGTCGAGCGCGTTGGTATCGGCCTGGAAAAGAAAAGCCGCATCCTGCAAGACGACGAAAAACAACGCCTCGCCGTTCACGAAGCAGGACACGCGCTCATCGCCTATGCGCTTCCTAACACCGATCCGGTTCACAAGGTGACGATCATCCCGCGTGGGCTCGGCACGCTCGGCTACATGTGGCAGCGTCCCGAGAATGAGCGGTTTATGAAAACCCGCAGCCAACTCGAAAGCGATATTCAGGTCTGTCTCGGCGGCACGATGGCCGAAGAAATGCTGTTGAGCGACATCGGCAACGGGGCCACCAGCGACCTGCAAAAAGCGACCGAAACGGCCCGCAGCATGGTCATGGATTTCGGCATGAGCCGCCTCGGTCGGGTGAACTTTCGCGAAAACCGCGCGACCTTCATCCCGGGCGAGCCTGTCGCCGGCCGGTTCTACAGCGAACAAACGGCTCGTGAAATCGACCAAGAGGTCAAACGTATTATCGACGAAGGGATCGACCGCACCCGCAGCATTCTCGAAAGTCGCCGCGCGGCGCTCGAAGCGATTGCCGCGAAGCTGCTCGAGCTCGAAGTCATCGACGGCAAACAACTCAAAGAGATCGTCGAAGCGAGCAGCCCCAGCCCCATGATCGTACCGGGCACCGACATCGAAAAGAAACGCCCAGCCGTTAAGGTGGAGAGCAAAGAAGGCGATGTGGCCGACGCGTCGAATTGAAAAAGTTCGACGCAAAGACGCAGAGACGCAAAGAAGCACGAAGAACTAAATCGTGAGTTTTCCGCGTTCCTGACCGATTTCGATCCGACAACGCGAAGGCCCCCCTCCTTTTCTTCTCTGCGCTTCTTTGCGTCTCTGCGTCTTTGCGTCGAAAATCAGCCCTATCGGTAGAACTCTTTCGCCGAACACGTTGCAACTGAGAGACCCGTCGCGGATAATGCTTCGCTATGCCCGCCCTCACCACACAGCTCGATTCTCACGTACTGGTGGTGACACCCGAGAACATTGCGTTCGAGTATCGCGTCGCGAGTCCCTATGAACGGGGAATGGCTTTCTTGATCGACGTCATCATCGGCATCATTGTGTTCGCGCTGATCTTGTTATTCTCGATGCTCGTGTTTGGTACAGCGGGCGTTTTCGCGTTGGGCGTGGCAATCGGTTTCGTCGCGGCGTTTCTGATCTTTTGGTTCTATGGCGGGTTCTTCGAGACCGTTTGGAACGGCCAAACCCCCGGCAAGCGGGCAATGGGCCTACGAGTCGTCCAGGTCGACGGGCGGCCGATCAACGCACTGCAAGCGGTGCTGCGAAATTTCCTTCGCGCGTTCGATGCCCAGCCCGCCTTTTCGCACTTACTGGGACTCGTCGCGGCCGCTTCGACAAAACGCTACCAACGCATCGGCGACATCGTTTGTGGAACAATGGTGGTGAGCGAAGACCGCTCGTCGGCCCGCCAACCAGCGAACCTGGCCGACATTAACTTGCAACCGGTGCTCGACCTATTGCCAGCGAACGTATTACCGTCGCGGAATTTGGCCAAGGTGCTAGTGCAATATATCGACCGCCGCCGGGTTTTCGGCCCCGCCCGCCGGGCCGAAATCGCGCGGCATGTGGGGCAACTAATGGTCGAGCGCTACGATCTGCCACCGGACACCGACCACGATTTGTTGTTATGTGCGCTCTATCACCGCGCCCATGTGACCGAGGAAATTGTTTGAAACACGTAGCCACCGTCGCCAGACGGTGGACGGCCTAAAGCAAATGGAACGCACCGAGACGATCATCCACAGTCTGGCGACGATGGCTACATTTCAGGCAAACGCGACTTCGAGAGAATCCCGCTGATGAAAGCCGCTGAATTTGTTGAAGCACGCATGTCGCAGTGGCGCGAGCTCGATCGCTTGTGCGACGATCTCGAAACGAGCCGCAAAAAGCTTAGCTCGCGCAAGCGAATGGAATTCGCCGCCCTCTACCGCTCGGCGTGCGCCGACCTGGCGCTGGCCGACAGCAACCAAGTGCCCCTGAAAACGGTTCGTTACCTGCATCGGCTCGTCGGGCGGTCGCACAACCAGCTCTACCGCAGCAAACGTTTTGACGTTCGCAGTTGGTATCACCAAATGTTCCGCGTCGTGCCAAAGCAGCTTTACCACGACCGCTTTTTGCGGATCGCTTTTGTGATTTTCTGGGGCGGATTTTTGGCGTCGTTTTTTCTCGCGTCGAAGTACAGCATGGTCCCTGGCTATGCGAAAGAAATTGTCGGCAACGATGGACTCGTTCAGATCGAAGAGATGTATACCGGTCTGCCATTCCAAGAACGCGACTATCTCGACAGTGGCCTTTTCGACATCGACCGCTCGGCCGCGGCCGGGTTCTACATTTTTCACAACACTTCGATCGGCATTCGATGCTTCGTGATGGGACTGCTGTTTGGCGTCGGCGGGTTGTTCGCCACCGTCTTCAATGCGCTCTATCTCGGCGCGATTTTTGGGTATATGACCACCACTCCCCAAGGCGTTCAAGATAACTTCTTCGAGTTCGTCACCGCCCACGGTCCGTTTGAACTCAATGCCATCGTCCTCTCGGCCGCAGCCGGCATGAGGCTCGGGTTCTCACTCGTGAGCACCGGTGGACTGACCCGCGTGGCATCACTCACCAAAGCGGGCCGAGAAAGCCTGCCAATTATGGCGGTGGCGGTCGTGCTGTTTTTTCTGGCGGCGATGATCGAGGGTTTCCTTTCGCCTTCGCCCGCGCCGTATGCCGTGAAGGCCCTCGTGGCGGGCCTCTCAACCTTGCTATTGCTCGGCTACTTTGTAATTCTCGGCACCCGGGAAGAAGACGAAGTTGTTGAAGTTGCGCTCGCGGCGAGGCCGACCTCGATGTCCCCCTTCGATGAACCGGTGCCCAGCATCCAAGCGAGTCCGAAAGCGAGCCCCGTTACATGAAGCTCGACCAAGCACGCATCGTCATCCGCGAGCGCAGCTTCGGCGAGCTGCTGGGGCTGGCGCTCCAGGTCTGCCGCGCTCACTTCGGTCTGCTGCTGACACTCGGCACAATCGGAATCGCGATTCCGCTGGTCGTCAATTATTTTCTGCTGCGAGGACTCTTAAGTCGCATCGAATACGAACACAACCCGGGCGGCTATTGGTGGACGATGGCCTATTTGGTCGCCCTCGAAGCCCCCCTCGCGACGGCTCCCATCACGCTTTATCTCGGTCAAATGACATTTTCCGAACGGATCAGCATGGCCACGCTGTGGCGAAGCTTTTGGAGCAGCCTGCCACAGATGATCATGCTGCAATTCATCGTCCGCGCGATTGCGATTCCCCTGTTTTTGCTCCCTTATTTGCGATCTCCTTACTTGAGTGAGCTGATCCTACTCGAACGCAATCGCCTGTTCGCCAGCAGGTCTCAGCCAATCTCGACCATGAAACGGAGTGCGAACTTGCATCGCAACAACGGCGGCGAACTGTTCAGCCGGTGGCTGTTGTCGCTCGCGGCCGGTGGCTTGCTGTTGGCAATGCTGAGCGTCGGCATTGTTGGTGGATTGTCAACTCTGTTTTCGGTGAATCTCGACGAAATCGAAGTCAGTCTCTACGTGCTGCCAGTTTGCCTGTGGTTGGTCGTTGCGTTCTTTGCGGTGGTGCGGTTTTTGAGCTATCTCGATCTGCGAATCCGCCGCGAAGGGTGGGAAATTGAATTACTCATGCGTGCCGAAGCCGAGCGAATGCGCGCGGCGATGGCTTTTGGTTAAGATAGGATCAATGAACCGCGGAGGACGCGGAGAGCGCGAAGGAAGCGCAGTAAAGTGAGGCAGCAAACGGGTAGTCGATACCGAACCATGTAATACAATTGCGACAAGTTTAGTCAATATCCAAAATCAAGCGATCAGGAAGCGAACGAGGCATACAAGAAAGTAGTTTCTTTGCGCACTCCGCGCTCTTCGCGTTCTCGGCGGTTCCTTTTTTAGCGTTCAAAGAAAAGATTCGCATGAAGGTTTGGTTGTCCATTGCGAAGTCTCTTCTGCTCGTGCTCGTAGTGGTTTCGGTGGTTTCTTCGCACGCGCTCGCGGGGCCAGAAAAGCTCGACGACCCCGAGCGGGCGATCGAAGTCGCCCGCGAGTCGCTGAGCGACGATTGGTCGCAGAACTGGTACGACAGTGAGCAAGACTCCGTCCGACCGCTCAAATTAAAAATCCCCAAGCCGCCAAAACCGAAGAATAACAATACAAATACCAATCAGCAGAGCGGGTTTAGGGATTGGCTAAACGGTTGGCTGGAGGGCATACACCCCAATCTCGATGTGGCGGCACTGCTCAAGTTCTTGTTCTGGACGACCCTGCTCATTGCGGTCGGTTACTTTGTGATGCAGATGGTCCGCAAGTACATTCGCGACGAACGGAGCCGATTTTCCGACATCGCAGCGATCGACCCGCGGGCTAATTCGCTCGACCGGGTCGAAGCGTTGCCGATGGAGGTCGACGAAGGAGTCACCGACTTGCTGGCCGAGGCGCGTCGCCGCCAACAGTCGGGCGACCTGTCGGGGGCGATTACCTATCTATTCAGCCATCAACTATTGGAACTCGACCGACATCATTTGATTCGACTGGTGAAGGGCAAAACAAATCGCCAGTATTTGCGCGAGATCAAACGAAACGCTCGCCAGCCCGAGCCACTGCATGGTATTGTCCGCGAGACGGTCGCCCTGTTCGAAGCGGCTTTCTTCGGCAAGCACCCCCCGCGCGAGGCCGATTTTGCGAGTTGCTGGAACCAGGTCGAGGATTTCAACAGTGAGCTACGCGCGAACGCCCGCGATGAATAACAACTAGGCTGAATTCCATTTCATTTATTACCACACGAGCCACAGAGCCACAGAGAACACTGAGTTTCACTCGATGAGATATCCGCTTCCAATCCAACTCAGTGCCCTCAGTGACTCAGTGGCGAAATTCCCCCTGGCATTGGTGCTTTTCGCCGTCGTCGGCTGCGCGAGCGATCAGTATCTCGACGACACTTATGGTCGCCACGACCAGATGTCGGGTGCCGCGGTCAACGGCACTCGCGTGTTGGGACAGATGTTCGAACAGGCGGGCCATCGTGTGTCGCGGTGGTATGCGATGTCGCCTTCGCTGGCCGAGGCCGACGTGATTGTGTGGGTGCCCGACGACTACGAACCGCCAAAGCGCGAGGCCCAGGAGTGGCTCGAAAACTGGCTGGTCGAGCAGCCCGACCGCGTGCTCATTTACGTCGGCCGCGACTTCGACGCCGCGCCGCTTTATTGGAGCAAGGCCCGCCCGCTCGCTCCCCCCGCGCTGAAGGCTGAGTTCGCTAAGCGGCAACTCATTGCCGAAGGCGACGAAGCAGCCGAGCGTCCCACCTCGCTGTCGAACTCGTCGTGGCCCGGAGTGATGAAGCTCGACAACAGCGCGACGCCCAACAAGGTGAAATCGCTCGCCGGCCCTTGGAGCAAAGGAATCGACGCCTCGAAAATCGAAATCGAGCGCGAAACGCGGCTCTTGCCGGTCGGTGAGCATGAGGTGCTGCTCGCCACCGGCAGCGGCGATCCGCTCGTATCAACAGTTTATTTCTCCAGCGGCTGGGGGAGCGAGACTTCCCAAATCGTACTGATCGAAAACGGGTCGTGGATGCTCAACCTGCCACTGGTGAACCACGAACATCGCAAACTGGCGGGCAAGCTGGTCGACTCGGTCGGACCGCCGTCGAGGCGTGTGGTCTTTCTCGAGTCGAACGCCGATGGACCGCCGATTACCGAAGAGGATCCCAATCTCCAGCCCCCCACGGGCCTAGGACTGCTAGGCGTGTGGCCGATTGGCATTCTGCTCGCTCAACTGGCGGTGCTCGGCATGGTGTATGCATTCGCCCAGTGGCCCATTCTTGTAACTCCGTCGAATGGAGAACAATCGTCGCTCACCGATTTCCGGCGGCACATCCGCGCCCTGGGGCGGCTGCTACGCGAAACGGGCGACCGCGCGTTCGCGATCGCCACCGTGAGTCGATACCGCCAGATTGTGCGTGGCGAAACAAGTGCGGCGGTCGTGGCCGAACCCGCCGTCCCGGCGCCCGAGAATCCGGAAGTCCTCACGCTCGAATAAGACGTCACGCGAAGCGGCCAAATCGGTTACACTAAGAAACCGTCGTTCCCGCGCAGGCGGGAATCTAGAGTCAACGCGTCGCGTCTGGATTCCCGCCTGCGCGGGAATGACGTGCTTGCCCGCCACCCCTTAGCCCCCTTATCGCATGTCATTAAGTGCCGACCCCAACGCCATCGATCTTCCGCAACCCAGCGACGATGCGGGAGAGCTTTCCGAAGCTGACTTGGTGAATGAAACCGAGCCCGCAACCGGTGTCAAAGCGTCATCGCGGCCTGTCGATCCGCAGATCGAAGAAGTTCGCCAGTTCTACGAGCGGATCACGGCCGAGGTGGCCAAGATTTTTATCGGTCAAGAAGAACTGGTGCTCTCGACACTCGTGGCGTTATTCTCGGGCGGACATGTGCTCATCGAAAGTGTGCCGGGGCTTGGCAAGACACTGTTTGTGCGGACGCTCGGCAAAGCGCTCGGCTGCAAGTTTGGCCGCATTCAATTCACGGCCGACCTGATGCCCTCGGACATCACCGGCGCGCCGATCTTCAACATGAAGTCACAGGAGTTTACGTTCCGCCCCGGACCGGTGTTTACGCAACTGTTGCTCGCCGACGAGGTGAATCGCTCGCCCGCAAAGACTCACGCGGCGCTGCTCGAAATCATGCAAGAACGCCGCGTGACGGTCGAGAACACGACACACCGGCTCGAACCACCATTCCTTGTGATGGCGACCCAAAACCCGATCGAGAGCGAGGGAACTTACAACCTTCCCGAGGCACAACTCGATCGCTTCATGTTCAAGGTGCTGGTCGACTATCCCAGCGCCCAAGAAGAATCGCGAGTGCTCCGCGAACACAGCACGCAAGTGTCGCTCGACAAGCGACTCGATGATCTTGTCGAGACCGTCGGCTCGCCCGAAGCGGTCGTCAACGCGACGCACGTTTGCAGTCGGGTTCAGGTGACCGATCCGCTCGTCGAATACATCACCGAAATCGTTCGGCAAACGCGGGCGTGGCCTCAGTTTCACCTGGGAGCGTCGCCGCGCGCCGGATTGTCGCTGGTGCAGGGAGCCCGCACGCTGGCGGCATTTCAAGGACGCGATTACGCGGTGCCCGACGACGTGCAAGAGATTGCCCTGCCGACGCTTCGCCATCGCGTGGTGATGACGGCCGAAGCCGAGGTCGAAGGACGTCGCGTCGATCAGGTGTTGCGCGAGATGATTCGCACCGTGCAAGTCCCGCGAATGTAAATTGCTGAACGACGTTCCGTCATTCCCGCGCAGGCGGGAATCCACCGCTTAAACATAAGCCATTTCGAGATTGATTAAAGCCAACGAAGTATGGCCGAAGGCCTATCTCATCGTAGCCTAGGGCAACGCACTAGGACCGCGACAAACGAGAGGCCTTTGGCTGAAGGCCATATTCATAGCAGTGATGAGTTGACTTTGGCCTTCAGCCAAACCATTTTATTCGCGAAGCAGACCTAGGGCGGCGCTCCGCTTGCCCTAGGCTACGATGAAAGAGGCCTTCGGCCAAAAAACTTACATCCTTGCCGGAGTTTGCGTTAGCGAGCGAAATTGAATGCTTCTCACCATCAACCTTACCGCACTTGCCCTGCTGCTCGTCGCGCTCTTGTTGCTCGCGCGGTTGGGGGGCATCTATCCCCATCGGCCGCTTGCGCTGCTGCTGGTTGTGCCGACGTTCATGTCGTTTTGGCTAATCTTCTTGCCCCAACTCTGGCCGCTCGTGGCGGTTGTCGATGGCATGTTGGTTCTCGTTGCGCTGTTCGACCTGCTCACGCTAAGGCGGGGCGACCGGTTCGATGTCGACCGCCAGGTCGGCCGCACCGCATCGTTACAAAAACCTCATCACGCGACGCTCACTCTCACCAACCGCACTGGCCGCGACCAACCGGTCGTGGTACGCGACGGTGTGCCGAGTGAGTTTTGTTGTGAGCCACCACAGTTCGAGGTGAGCTTGCCGGCGACCAGCCGCGCTTCGCTCCACTACACGCTCACTCCCGAACGTCGCGGCGCGTTTGCGATCGAAACGGTTTTTTTGAGGCTGCGGAGCCGCTTCGCGCTGTGGCATCGGCAGGTCGAACTTCCCTGCCACAGCCACATCGACGTCTATCCCGACATGAAACAACTGGGCGACTACGCCCTGCTCGCACGAACCAACCGACTCAGCCTCATCGGTATGAGGCGAACTCGCCGACTGGGACAAGACAACGAATTCGAGCGGCTTCGCGATTACACCCACGACGATAGCTATCGCCACATCGACTGGCGAAGCACCGCCCGCAGGAACAAGCTCACCGTCCGCGATTTTCAGGCCAATCAAAGCCAGCGCATTGTCTTTCTGGTCGACTGTGGCCGAATGATGACGGGCGAAGCCGCCGGCATCAGCCTGCTCGATCATTCGCTCAACGCGATGCTGATGATGGCTTATGTGGCCCTCAATCGCAGCGATCAAGTCGGGCTCGTCTGCTTCGACAACGAGATCCGCAGCTACGTTCCCCCGCGTGGAGGAATGGGCCAAATGAATCGCCTGTTGCATGGCGTCTACGATCGCTTTCCGGCGATGGTCGAGTCGCGCTACGACGAAGCGTTCTTGCACCTTTCGACCCACGTTCGCAAACGAGCGCTGGTGGTGCTCATCACCAACGTCGTTGACGAGGTGAATGCTCAGGCAATCGAACGCCACCTGAAGGCGATCGGGGGCCGCCACCTCTCGATGGCTGTGCTGCTTCGCGATCATGCGCTTTTCGACTCGATCGAAGAAGTCGAGGAACTGCTCGAAGCGGCCGAAGAAGACAAAAGGGGTCAGGTCTCTTTTCCTGCCGAACAGCCTCACCTAACCGCAGAGAACGAGAAAAGAGACCTGACCCCTTTTGTGCAGATCGCCGACGAACCGTTGTTCGAAGCTGCCGCGGCGGCCGAGATCCTCGCGTGGCGTCGCCAAGTGCTGCTCGACCTCGAACACCAAGGTGTGCTATTGGTCGATTCGTTTCCCGAGGACCTGACGGGGCCGCTGGTGAATCGGTATTTGGAGGTGAAGGCTCGGCATTTGTTGTAGGGTGACATCCTCCGCGAGTGCAAAATGAATAAATAGGATTGATTCCACGGATCATGCCTCGTGCTGGGTTAGATTCAAGCGACCGACGAGGCCGAACCAAGGTTATCCCGCAGCTTGGCGCGACACTGCGGTTCAACCAGCTACTCGGGCATCGCGTCGAACATTTGAGTGGCGGCAATTTGGATTTGTTCGGGTGACATATCCCGGAGTTGAGTGGTGATTCCCCATTCGTGGCCGAACGGGTCGCGAACGCGGGCGAATCGCTCACCCCAGAACATGTCGGCAGGAGCCATCAGAACGGTTGCATTGTGCTTAGTCATCGTATCGACCATAGCATCACAGTCATCAACGTAGAGATGAATCGCAACACTTGTCGCGCCAAGCCTCGATGGACTTGGGGTGCCACCATGTTCGGGGAGTTCTTCGCTGACAAAGAATCGCGAAGGCCCAATGCGAAATTCACAGTGCATGACACGCCCGTCGGGCATGTTGAGCAACAAGTGCGGAGCAACGCCGAAGACGTCGCTGTAAAACGCGACAGCCTTAGCGGCATCGGTGACGCTGAGATAAGGAACGAACTCGCATTTTTGCAATGAGGGCATGTGGTTGCGTTGATTAGCTATTGGGTGACGTTGGTTTGACGGCGTAACGCTGCCATTCAGCGAGTGGCGGCAGGTAAAGTATCTAAAATCCGAAGCGGTTGATACGCCACTTCGCTGCAATGGCTTGTTACGCCAGTTCGTCGCATTATGAAGCCTCACTGTATCGAAGCTGGCCATTTCACCTTGTTTCCACCAGCTTGCTGACACTTACGTTCCCAATCATACCAAGTGGTCCCCGACTAATGACCGTTACCTCCAACGCGTTTGACGGCGCGCCCAGTTTGGCCACGATGATCTTGATGGGTTGCCCCCAAACGTTTTCCACTTCTGCACGAGTCAACGAATCGAGATTTCCGTTCGACCTGTAATTCTCCTCAATCGTATCTAGTGTTTTCTGAGCGACTTCGAGGTTCGATGGGATTACAGTGTTTCGCGTCCAAGCTATGCCGCCAAACGCGACGATCATAGCAAGCAATACGACAGTGGTAGAAGCTTTGAATCGATTGCGATATTCCATCGGACAGGATACTCAAAAGTCTAATGGGCGTAACTTGTTATTCGGCACAAACTGTGGATAAGGCGGTATTATCTACATCTGTGAAGATCCTATCAGACTCGCGACCCTTACTGCACTCCCATACGAATAATCCAGCGGCCAGAAACGCTGTCGTGGCTCGACGTAAGCCACGCCCTCCCGATTAATGAGCGGCTCCCCAAAGTGGCCATTTTTTGTTGTCGAAATTGGCATCGCGGTGTGATAGAAAGGGTGTAAGTGAAACTATGTTCGATGCGCACTGCTGGATAAGCCAGAGGGTGTCAACCGACGCCTCAACCCTTTCCCCTAGACTCTAGACTCTCCACACTCGACTCTCAACTCTCATCTCTCAAAAATGGGTTTTGTCAAAAACGTCGCCAACTGGTCAGACAAAACCCAGGCACGAAACTCACTGGCGATGTGCGAAATCGACTGGAAAACAAGGTGCTTTTACCATTTTAACGAAAGACAAAATTCGGGGTTTTGTCCCCTCCGATCGTGTTTGCCATTTCGTGGACAAAACGGTCACTACTCAGGCTGTTGTGGAGGATGACCATTGTCCACCGTCTGGCGACGGTAGCTACATTGTCGGTCGCGATGGTGACGCGGGGTTACGAGGCTTCGGCCGTCGGTGTTTCGCCCTCGACGTTGATGAACTTGCCGAAGACCATGCGACCGGCACTGTTTTGCAGGACGTTGGTGACAGTCGCTCGGACTTGGCTGCCAATGTGGTCGCGGCCCCCTTCGATGACGACCATCGTGCCGTCTTCGAGATAACCGACCCCTTGGCGAACGTCGTCGCCCGCTTTGATGAGGCGGACGGTCATCGTTTCGCCAGGCAGGAAAACTGGCTTGAGCGAGTTGGCGATGTCGTTGAGATTGATCACTCCCACTTTGTGGAGTTTGGCAACTTTGTTGAGGTTGTAGTCGTTGGTCACGATCTTGCCTTCGAGATGCTTGGCCAGCAGTACGAGTTTCAAGTCGACCGGATGGCCGGCGAACTCGGGCAACTCGCGGTCGAAGATTTGCAGGTCGACGCTGGCGTCGCTCCGCAGGCGGTTGAGGATGTCGAGCCCACGGCGGCCTTTGCCGCGCTTCAGTTTGTCGCCCGAGTCGGCAATCGATTGCAACTCTTGAATCACAAAACTTGGCATCACCAATTGATTGTCGATAACCCTTGTTTCAACCACATCGGCAATGCGGCCATCGATGACGACACTTGTGTCGAGCACCAACGGTTTGAGCCCCTTCATTTCTTTGGCAAATTCGACGTAAGGAATAATAAAGCGAAAGTCATCTTTGGTTTGCAGCAGCACGCTTGTGCAGGCGTAACAGAGAATCGTCGCCAGCCCGAGCTTGAGCCAGTCGGCGAGCCAGTTGTCGAGCGACGACAGGAGCGGTGTGAGCGCAAGCTGCAGAACGTAGGCGAGGAACAACCCGATGGTGAGCCCAAAGTAAATGGCCGTGATGATGTCGAGTCGTTTCCGCCGGGTCGTCCAGTCGGCCAGCAACACACCGCCGGCGACGAGCATCACACCCACGAACCCAAGCCAGGGCAATGCCGAACTCGGGCCTTGGGCCAGTTTCGAGTTGGCGAATTGAAACGCCAGCGCGATCGCGACCGCCAAAAAGACGCAGCGGAGGATAACCAGGGCCATAGCAGGCGAGGGGCTGGGGTGATGGAGTTGCGGTTAGCCTTGTATTCTATCGTGTCGGGGCGTTCTATTCACCTGTTTGCCCGCGACCAAGTCAATGTCGGATCGAATGGCATCGTCGACGTGGGTCGGATTGCATCAATTATCGGGAATAATGCGTTGCCCAACTGCTGGCCAGACTACGAACTTGTCGACTTTGGCGACGGACGAAAGCTCGAACGGTGGGGCGAGACGTTGGTCGACCGTCCCTGTCCGGCGGCCGAGGGGGTCGAACGCACTCGCGTCAGCGAATGGAAAGGAACCGACTGGCGGTACACGGGCTCCCGGGTCGGCGATGGGCGGTGGCGGCGTTGTCGGGCGGAAGCGAGTTGGCCCGAGTCGATCGTTTGTGGGCTAACCGAGGCAGCGAGCTTCGCAGTCGAACTCGAACGATTGCCGACAGGTCAGGTTGGTTTGTTTCCCGAGCAGATGGAAAACTGGCGTTGGCTCGCCGGCCGAATGGGTCGCAGCCGAACGCCGATGCGGTTGCTCAACCTGTTCGCCTACACCGGCGGCAGCACACTGGCGGCGGCGCTCGCGGGGGCCGAGGTGACGCACGTCGATGCTTCGAAACCGGCAGTGACTCGCGCCCGCCGAAACGCCGAGCTGTCGGGGTTGAGCGATCGACCGATCCGCTGGATCGTCGAGGACGCAGTGAAGTATGTCGAACGCGAGGTGAAGCGAGGTAATCGCTACGACGCGATCGTGCTCGACCCACCCAGCTATGGCCACGGCCCAAAGGGTGAGTCGTGGCAATTCGCCCGCGACTTGCCCAAGCTGCTGAGGTCATGCCGCGAATTGGTCAATGGCGC
>JBGSWC010000447.1:0-2735 GCA_041752635.1 Pirellulales bacterium
GACTGCCGCGAAAAAAGCGACCGTGAGAGCCTCGCGTCTCTCACGGTCGCTTCGCTAATAAAAGCTGCCGGCGGGCTTCGTTGCCCCGCGCGTCCTGCGTACCGGCAGCTTTTTCTATTTACGGTTGGTCCAAGGTTGGGCTTTCAAGTGCCTCAAGCAATCGTTGTCGAATTGCCTGTCCCGGACCATAACCACACCGTTCGGCTTCATCGTGTTCTTGCTGCTCGCGGAGACCTTCGTTGAACGCAGCCTGCAATTCTTCTGAATCACGAATGCGATCAACTAATTTGTCCCACGATTCGCAATCCGTACAAAGCGAATCCAGCATTACTGGGAGCATCGCTCCCACCCTCTTCTCTGCCATAGTTTTACTCCTAAGGCTAGAAATCTTTGTGCGTCGACCGGCACAGGGATTGTAAAGCCATAGGATCGTGCTAACCTAGCTAGCGTCGACAGGGACGATTCTCTGGCGGCTAATGGCCGCAAGTCAGGTAATTCCTTAGACCGAATACCTGACCTGCGGTTTTTTCTTTATTGCATTCTGCTAACTGCACCCCATGCTGTTGCCACAATTGTGGCACAGATAGCAGTTTCCGTTGCGGACGGTGATTGCACCACAGTTGTCGCAGGGGGGAGCGTCGACCTGGAAGCCGGCGAACTGCTCGCTGCGGGTGTTGTGGTTCGGTTCGATTTCGAGCCGTGCACCGGCACGTTCCAGCAATTTGGCAGTCAAGTCGCCTTCGTCGAGTATCGCTGCTGATTTACCGTTGCCATTCTTACCGTGACCGTTGGCATCGGTCTTTGCTTTGGCTTCGACCTTGGTTTCCATTCCAGTGGTCTGCCCAGCCGCCTTCTTGGCGGTGGGCATGGTCTGCGTCGGTTCGTCGACCACGGTAATCGGGCTCTTGCCCTCGGCCGGTGGCAAGCCTTGCGACGCTTCGCGATAACCGGGCAAGAACTGAATGCCGAGCCAACGGAAGATGTAGTCGATCAAGCTCTTGGCGATGCGAATATCAGGGTTCTTTGTATGACCCTGTGGCTCGAATCGCATGTGGCTGAACTTGCGAACATAGTCTTCGAGCGGCACGCCATATTGCAAGCTCATCGACACGCTGGTGCCAAAAGCGTCCATCAAGCCGCCGATGGTGCTTCCCTCTTTGGCCATCGTGATAAACAACTCACCCGGGCGACCATCGGGGTAAAGACCAACCGTGATGTAACCCTCGTGACCAGCGACGCTAAACTTGTGGGTCTTGCTGTCGCGGGTATCGGGCAATCGCTCGCGGCGGGGTTTCGACAATGTGGCCAAGTCGGGCTTCGCGTCGCTGCCCCCCTTCTTGGTGTTGAGCGGCTGGCTATCTTTCGAGCCATCGCGATAAATCGCCAAGGCCTTCAGCCCCAGCTTCCAACCATCGTAGTACGCCTCGCCGATCTCTTCGGGCGTCGTATCGCGCGGCATGTTGACCGTCTTGCTAATCGCTCCCGAAAGAAACGGTTGCGCGGCGGCCATCATCGTGATGTGGGCCCGCCAGGCGATGCTCCGCGTGCCGCCCGCCGGGGTGAACGCACAGTCGAACACCGGCAGATGCTCGTCTTTGAGGTCGACCGCTCCTTCGATCGTGTCTTCGCGATCGATGTGGGCGATGATCGACTCGACCTCGGGCTCGCTGTAGCCGAGTGTCCGCAGAGCCATCGGCACCGTGCGGTTGACGATCTTCAGCATCCCCCCTCCGGCGAGCTGCTGGTACTTGACCAGCGCGATCTCGGGCTCGAGGCCCGTGGTGTCGCAGTCCATCATGAAGCTGATGGTGCCAGTCGGCGCGAGCACTGTCGCCTGAGCATTGCGGAAACCATGCACGGCACCGGCGGCGAGTACTTGATCCCACACGCTGCGAGCGGCGCCGCGCAGATGCGGGGGACATTCGTCGCCAATCTGCTCGACCGCGTCGCGGTGCATTTGCATGACCCTGAGCATCGGCTCGGCGTTCTTGTCATACTCTTCGAAGGTGCCGACCGCCTCGGCCAACTCGGCACTGGTGAGATTGGCTGTGCCATGCAAGAGGGCGGTAATCGCTCCGCAATTGCCACGGCCTACGTCGCTGTCGTAAGGCTTGCCGCCAGCCATCAGCAGGCTGCCGAGATTGGCATAGCCCAACCCCAGCGGCCGGAACAAATGGCTGTTGCGAGCGATATCGGGCGTTGGATAGCTAGCGTGATCGACCAGAATCTCCTGGGCGATAAAGAAGATCCGGCAAGCCGATTGAAACCGCTCGGCATCGAATTTACCGTCGTGCTGTCGGAACTTCATGAGGTTGATGCTCGACAGGTTACAAGCGGTGTCGTCGAGGAACATGTACTCCGAGCACGGATTGCTCGCATTAATGCGCCCACTGTTCGGGCACGTGTGCCAACGGTTGATCGTCGTGTCGTACTGCACACCCGGGTCGCCACAGTGCCAAGCACACTCCGACATGCGACTCAGAATATCGCGGGCCGGATAGGTGGGACCGGGGGTCGTGTTGTCGGTCACCCAGCGGGTGGTCCACGGCTCGTTCTTTTCGACCGCCGTCATGAAGTCGTCGGTGACGCGGACCGAGAGGTTCGCGTTCTGGAACATGACGCTGCTGTACGCTTCGCCATTGAAGTTCGATTCATACTTACCGCTGGCGATCAGCGTTTGGGCCTTTTGTTCTTCTTTCCATTTGCACTCGATGAACTCCATCACATCGGGATGC
>JBGSWC010000448.1:0-16809 GCA_041752635.1 Pirellulales bacterium
CATTCTACTCGAAGTGTTTCCTTACTCTACAAAAGTCCATTTGGCGAAGTTTCTGTTGAAGACAGATGGCAACCTCGAAATGGCGGAATGGATATCGGGAGTGGATGGATATCGACATGCCGAGCGTCGACTAGCAGATAAGCAAGTCGCGCTGGTCACATCATCGCTCAGCTTGCTCGGCCGGATTGTATCGTCAATTGATTTCCCAAACATCAAATGCAACTTTGATGACTATGATCGACAAGATCGCCTAACAGTCCGTTTTCGCCAGAACCAGAAGCAATATTGGGCGTTCTTGCCGACGGACGACTTCTTCCGTGATTTTCAGATTGACTCGGACATTCGCGACAGCCTTCGCCAAACTGTTCAAGAAATCGGTGCAAACTTCCCGCTGGATTGGATTACTCAAACCAACAAGGGTGCTTTAGCGCGACGTCTATTTACATAGCATGCTGCGGTAGTCCAGAACTTTCGGACAGCGGCGGGCCGTTTTGTCACGCGCGATATCGGCAATCTGCTGCGGCTCGACCTCAGCGATGGCACCGCGCTCGAAGTCACGACGCTGCATCCCATCTGGTCGGCCGATCGCCAAGATTGGGTCGATGCCGGTGAACTCGTCACGGGCGAACAACTCGACGGACTCGACGCTCCGGTGACCATCGAGTCGATCACCCACCTCGGCCACGCCCCGGCGGTCTACAACATCGAAGTCCACGCCGAACACGTCTACCGCGTGGCGGATGTGGGGGTGTTGGTGCATAATGCGTGTCCTACTGATGCGGAACCGTTGTTAGGCGCAGCGAAGAACTTTTGGACTAAGCAATCACACGCCGCTCGGGCAAAGCAATTATTGGAAGAACTGCTGGGTCAAAAACTTCAATTTAAGTTGAAGTCGCCGGAAGGGCTGCAAGAACTGATCGATGGGTGGTCGGAGTTTATCAGAAACGGCACACTCAAGCCAAAAGGATGGTTCCTCGACGATGCCAGACTAGATCAGACTCCATTTGAAGTATTTGAAGGCGCTGGCTACACACTATTGAGAGACATCGATGGAAATCTACGCTCTGTGATGCGGTCAGATTACGACTTCTTGAAGCACATTTCACCGTTCCAGATAATCATATGAGCAATGGTATCGAGTCTTTGATTGAAGCAGCCACCGCGCAACCGCTAGTTGACGCTGGATTGATCGGGCTTCTCGACGATTCTCAGGTGCCGACGCGGTTCACTCAAGCGATAGGTGGACCAGTACATCTGAAATTCGCAAAGGATAGTTTTGTTCTGTCGCAACCCGAGGGAAAGGAGACGATTGAGGTATTCAAGGGCGAGTTAGCGACTTGGACCGCAAGTTTGCGCGAAACCGATTTTGAAGTTGCAGTTGCATCAATATACGAGCAAGCATGCTATCGAAGGACTTACGATTGCAATCCGCCGTTCGTGACGGCGATTACACTTTACAAGCACCACACTAAGATTCCGGCAATTGCATTTGCTCTAGATACTGGCGGTGTTTTCGGTCTTGAATCGTCGCATTACGACGGGTTGCGAGTGTTTTACGACGGACACCTTAAGCTATTTGAAGCAGAATATGGCAATGCTGTAAGCCTTCGAAAGGAGTCGGTCTGGAAGCGAGATGCGTGAATGTTTGTCTTCGAACTTTCTTAACACGCGTTGCCCCATTCACCAGGTGTCGTACTGTCAGCGATGGCAGCGCGCTTGAAGTCACGACGCTGCATCCCCTCTGGTCGATCGACCGCCAAGATTGGGTCGCTGCCGGTGAACTCGTCGCGGGTGAGCAACTCGACGGACTCGACGGCTCGGTGACGATCGAGTCGATCACCCCCCTCGGCCACGCCCCCGAAGTCCACAACATCGAAGTCCACAGCCACCACGTCTACCGCGTGGCGGATGTGGGGGTGTTGGTGCATAATGTAGGCCCATGTGACTTTGCACGCCTGTTTCCCCGACCGGGCTCGTATCGCCCGCAGCAATTGGCCAACGATTACAAGTTGGATCGCATATTCAAGTTGGATGACGACGAAATTGAATTTGTCGCGTCGATATTCAAGTTGAAACCCAACCTGCAAGTGTTCCGAACCAATCAGCGTGAACTATTGGGAGACTTTTTGATCATTGATCGATCAAATCCTAATAAGTGGGCGGCGTTCTTGTTTGATTTAAAAGGCGGCGGAGGAGGTGCAGGAAACTCACTTTCTAATGCGGAATCGGTTCTCGATGTGTTCGAGAAAATCAAACATCTTGAAGTCGCGTCAGGAAATGCAGATACTTTGTTGGAATTGCTCACCCGTGGCCGCGCGGCGTGGCCGCAGTAGACAAGGATAATTTATGTGTGCGCCTGACTCTCAAATCGAAGGTATGTTGCACCAACTGAAAGCACAACGTCTTGATCGAGACCCGCTTGGGAAGGTCAAGTTAGCTTTGAGCAATGTTGATCCGAAAGATCGAAAGAAACTGGTTACCGAGTTTTTGATCCACGCTTGCGACAAATGGCACGACAGTGCAATTGCTTCAGCTGCGGATTCAGCGAAGCACATCTTAGCTTACTTAGAAGGAAACGAACCGCTTGATGCTTGCCTTGAGGTGTTGCGTGAATTCCGGAAAAGCGAAACTACAAAAGTCAGCATTCCTGATCAATCGACGGTCACGATTTCGACTTCGGCAGCCGCAAACATTTGTGGCACTCTCTTTGACTATTGTTGCCAACGAGAACTCGAAGCGGCGGGGCTCATTAATAGGGTTGCGTATCAACCTGACGCAATGACAGTGGTTGCAGAGATATATTACTCCCTGGAGAACAAAGCTCAGCAAATCGATGAAACTGAATGGCAGTTCCAACAAGTGATCAAACACTTGTCGCGACCGCGCAAATCCGATTCGCAATTGCCCAGGTAGCGGTTGCTATTGGTTAGACTCGTTTGCGGATGATGCGAATCTTCTGGCAAAAATCTATCGATAATTGCGTCACGGAGAGTACACGATCGACATAGGCGCTGCGAGTGGCCTTGGTAACCGTTCACGGGTCGGTGAGCCTACAAAACAAGCCTTTTTTGGTGCTCGGCAAACTTCATTGTGTAAAAGTGAGTCCCGGGCGACTAAAAACGCCACAAATGGTGAAATGGGAAAACTGCGAATCGCTTAAAGCGCGGGGAAATCGGCATTGCACGATTTGACGGAAACATGTATGTCCGACCCGTGAACGGTTACGTGGCCTTGTCGCACAACTCGGATTTGAAAAATGAGTTCACTGCCCAACGCAAAATCTTTGCCGTCTTGGAATGCGGCGACTGGGATGCGATGGCAGTGATGAACTGAACGGAAACGGCGCAACCAAGTTGTACATAGGCGCGGCGTTCGATTGACCTAGCGAATCGTCGATCCCCCTCGCTGCTGGCTCTTGGTTGTAGCCACTTCGAGGCACGGACACCGGTGCAAGTGTGCGAAGCACTGCAACGGCGGCAATAATGATCAAAGCAGCAATGAGGTATAGAAGAAACGTGCGACGCAGCGAGTTGGGCGAAGGAACACAATTCCACGTCCTCATGTACGGAAGCAACTCAAACGCGGTTCAAACGAGTCGCATCCGCATACCATTACGGTCAATCGAAGCCCTGCCGACAATGCTAGCTCAGCAAGTGCCCCTGTTTCATGGAATTGTTCGACAAGGCCAATCGAAACCATCACTTAGAGTCGTGCGTTAGCGGTGTATTTGACGCAGCGCAATTTCAGATCGATCGGTTGAACTCGTCTACCTCAAAACGCCCCGAAGAATCTGGTTCGGTAAGATCACAACGCCCTGGAAGGGCAAAACTGACTGTGTTCCGCCCTTACGGGGCTATTGGTTACGTGGCATTACCAACCCAGTGCGGCGACCAAGCTCGCGATGCTCGCTCGGTCTTGCACTGGGCTTTCGTGTCTCGGCCCTTCGGGCCTTGGTAGTGGACTTGCCTTCCGGAACTATGTCGATTGGCCAAAAAACGTTGTAGCAATCTGGCTACCGGGCCTTATACTCGACGTAAACAGCACCGGTCCGCGCAGTCTCGTTGGCGTCGAACCGGCAGCGAAACGACAGTGTGGCCAACCACGAATTTTGCATGTTCAGATTTGACGAGAATGAACTTAAATTCTTCGACTTTTGCACCTCGCCATTTCGTTTCGACCCGAGATTCGCAGGGTCTGCCGAATTTTGGAGGTGCATAATTCGCTTCTTTTTGCACCTCGATCGCGTTTTCGACAAAAGTGCAAAATTCGCGCGAACAACTAACGATTCAACCTCCACAAGAATCCCCATGAACGACAAGACAAACGAGCCTCATTCCATCGATCACCCTTCACGCCGAGGGTTCCTCCATCACTCGGCTTCGGTAGCTTTCGCGGGCGGGCTGCTTCCTTCGCTCGTGGCTTGTCGCAGCGCGCTGGCCGATGATGCTGTCGCGACGGGCGAGGCATCGACGAAGGGCGATTCGCCGCGCATTGTGAACATCATAAATTTCGTTCGTCAAAACGAGCCGCGGATCGACTGGATCACCGAAGATGTGCTCTATGATACGGTCGTCGAACAGATCGCCAGCATGAAGCGTCACAACCTTCGCGGGACGTTTCTGTTGCAGTACGACGCACTGGTCGACCCTCGGTATCAAGAGCTATTCAAGCAGCAACCGGTCGGCATGTTTGAGATTGGTGCCTGGTGGGAAATTCCCCAGCCGCTGGTCGAAGACGCCGGCTACGAGTGGCGGGGCCGCTATCCTTGGGACTGGCACGCGGACGTTGGTTTCTCAACCGGCTACTCGCCTGAAGAGCGGGTTCGTCTGGTCGACACCTATGTGGCGAAATTCAAAGAGGTGTTTGGTTATACGCCCAAGTCGGTCGGCTCGTGGTTTATCGATGCCGTGACGCTCGCCCACTTTGCCGACAGCTATGGCATCGTCGCGTCGTGCAACTGCAAAGATCAAATCGGCACCGATGGCTACACACTGTGGGGCGGCTACTGGAACCAGGCCTACTACCCCAGCCGCAAGAATGCCTACATGCCGGCCCAGAATGCCGAGAACCAGATTCCGGTGCCCATTTTTCGGATGCTGGGTAGCGACCCGATCCATCAATACGACAGCGGCCTCGGCACCGACCGCCAGCGGGTCATCTCCCTCGAACCGGTCTATACCCCAGCGGGGGGCGATGAGGCTTGGTGCAAATGGTACTTCGACGCGCTCGTCGACGGCCCAGCGATGGCCTTTGGCTACGTTCAGGCGGGACAAGAGAATTCATTCACCTGGAAGCGAATGCAAAAAGGTTTCGAGATTCAGATGCCGATGATCGCCGCGCTGCGCGATCAACAGAAACTTTCGGTTCAGACGCTCGCGGAGTCGGGCGAGTGGTTCCGCGGTCAGTATAAAGAAACGCCGGCGACATCGGTCACGGTGCTCGACGATTACTCCGAAAAAGACTTGAAGACGGTGTGGTTCAACTCGCGGTTCTACCGGGCCAACTTGTTGTGGGAAGCGGGGACGCTACGGTTTCGCGACATCCACTTGTTCGACGAGTCAGTGGCGTCGGATTACCTCGACCGCGCAGGTAAATCGACACAGTGTTTCTACCACACGTTGCCGGTGGTCGATGGCTGGAACTGGAGTTCAACAACCCAGATCGCCGGACTGCGTTTCAAGACAGCCGCCGGCGCTGATATCAAAGGGGCTGGCCCGACAGTGTCCGCCAACACCCCCGGTAAGCTGACCGTTACTTGGCCCACCGTTTCGCCACAGGGTGCGATCACGATCGCGTTCGACGAGCGCTCGTTGAGCATCACCACCAGCGGTGAGCTCAAGAACAACTGGTCGCTCGTTCTCGACACGAAAAAGGAAGCCGAGTTGCCATTTGCCAAAATCAACGAAGACCGCCTCGTTTGCAACTACCGCGACCATGCTTATGCAGTCAACTTAACGCAAGGCAAATTTAGTGGCGGTAACAACGCCACATTACAGCTCGTCCCAGTAGACAATCGGTTGGTGTTCGATCTATCGCGATCGAAGAGCTAGGGAATGCCGAACGGTGTGAGCATCACGATTGTGGGTCGTTGTCGACCCATGTGCTATTTCGCGAGAATATCGCTGTTGGCTTCGTTCTGGCCTCACGTCATCGCCCGCGAGTAGTTGAAATACACCGAGTTGCACTATAATCTCGCTGGCAATCTCCGCGGCAATTTCTGCGGCCTGTTAGGCTCGCGCTTTCCTAAATTCGACCGCTGTCAGCTCCCCTCAACGGTGTTCGCCAAATGGCAACTTTCGCACGTCACCTCCTGTCGATTGTCGTCCGTTTAGCGAGGTCGTTTTCGTTTGTGGGTTTGGCGGTCGCCACGCTGTTTGCTGCGGCGTCGCTGACGCCATCGCTGTTGCCGCGGCACTATGCGGTGCAGGGCATTCTCACTGGTTTTGCACTCGCTGTGGGCTACGGTGTGGGGTCGCTGGTGGTGTGGCTGTGGCACTGGCTGGAAATCCCCGATTTCAGCCCGCGCGTGCAACAGGTGAGCCGCACGATCACCTCGATTGTGGTCGCGGTTGTCGCGGTCACCTTCTTGTGGTGGGCGACCCTCTGGCAGAATTCGATTCGTCAGCTTATGGAAATGCCGCCGGTGGCGACCGCCTATCCGTGGCGGGTCGCGGTTATCGCATTGGCGACCGGCATCGCGGGTATTCTGCTGACCCGTGGTTTGAACGCGGTGTGGCGCTTCCTGAATGGCTGGGTTGCGATGGTCGTGCCGCAGCGCGTCGCCAACATCACGAGCGCCGTGTTACTGGTCGGCCTGTTGTTTCTGCTGGTGAACGATGTGTTCATTCGCTTCGCACTCGTGAAGGCCGATCAGATATTCATGCGCATCGACGCAGCCATCGACGAGGGAATCGAACAACCGAACGACCCCTTGGCGTCGGGTAGTCGCGAATCGCTCGTTGCGTGGGACATGATCGGGCGGCAGGGCAAACACTTTATCTCGTGGGGACCCACGCAAGGACAGATCGGCGAGTTTGTGGGGCGCGATGCCAAGACACCCCTGCGGGTGTACGTCGGTCTGGCCGCTGCCGAAACCATGCAGGAGCGGGCCCAGTTGGCGCTCGACGAACTCAAACGGGTCGGTGGCTTCGACCGCTCGGTGCTGGTGGTGGCGACCCCCACTGGGACCGGTTGGCTCGACCCCGCGGCAGTCGATACGCTCGAATACCTGCACGCCGGCGACACAGCCATTGTCAGCATGCAGTACTCCTACTTGCCAAGCTGGATCACCATCATGGCCAATCCCACCTACTCGACCGACTCGGCCCGGTACTTGTTCGATGCCATTTACGATCACTGGAAGTCGCTGCCGCGCGACTCGCGGCCCCGACTTTATCTGCATGGTCTGAGCTTGGGTGCGATGGGTTCGGCCGCCAGTGCCGACTTGTTCACGCTGTTCGAAGATCCGATTCAAGGAGGCGTGTGGAGCGGTCCGCCGTTCGCCAGCCAGGTGTGGGTTCGCGCGACCCGTTATCGCAACCCCGACTCGCCGATGTGGTTGCCACAGTTTCGCGATGGTTCGATGCTCCGCTTCACGACCCAAGAGAATTCATTACCCAACGCAGGCCCGCGGTGGGGACCGATGCGGTTTGTGTTCGTGCAACACGCCAGCGACCCGATGACATTTTTTTCGCCCGACCTGTTGTATAGTCGACCGGCTTGGCTGGTGGGCCCGCGCGGGGCCGACGTTTCGCCTTACCTGCGCTGGGCGCCGATCGTCACGTTTTTACAAGTTGGCTTCGACGTGCCGATGGCCACCAGTGTGCCGACCGGCTATGGACATAACTTCGCCCCGCAAGACTACATCGACGCATGGGTCGAAGTGACCCAGCCCAGCGACTGGCCGCCGGCGGCGACAACGCGGCTCAAGGAGCACTTTGCCAAGCCGTCGACGACTAAAATCGATTAATGATCGGCGCGTCTTGATTGCGAAGCGATTCGATTCGCTGCCGAGCGTGGCGCGAGGCCTGTTGTGTTGTGGGCATGATGGACAGCTTGCGGACTTTTCGGGTAGCACCGTAGCTTCACACCTCGCTGGCGTCTCCACCGGCGGCAGAGTACGCTGACCGCATGAGTTTGAAAATCCCCATCGTCCGTAGGATTTCGTGGCCGGCTGTGTTGCCGCAGTTCTTGGCGTTGTTTCTCGCGATAATCGTGGCCCATCGCATCGGCGGGCGGGGTGCGGTGGCCTGGGGGGCGGCCGCCTACCTCATTTATTCGCTTGGCTCGCGAAGGCTCATTCCACGCGACCACAACGACGGAATATCACTGGTTCGCGCCGAGCGGTTTGACGACGCGATACCCAAGTTCCGCGACAGTCTGGCGTTCTTCGACCGCCACGCCTGGATCGACGACTATCGCTCGATCGTACTCATGTCTCCCTCGGCCGCCAGCTATCGCGAAATGGCGCTGGCGAACATTGGCTTTTGCTATAGCCAATTGGGCGAAGGCCAGCGGAGCCGCGAGGCTTATCGAGAGTGCTTGCGGCGCTTCCCCGGCAGCGCGCTGGCGATCTCGGCGCTGCGGATGTTGGAGGCGGGCGAGAGTTGATGCCATGTCGTTGGTGCGATTCTTCGAAGCGAGCCTCGCTTTTCGGACTCACGCCACTTCAACTACTGGCAGGTCCCAGCGGCAGGTGTTAGTATACTGCGGCGGTGAAGAGTCGAGTGGTGGGCGATGACAACGTTGGGCTAGGCGAATGAACTGGCTGGACTTCTATGATCGAGCAGCGTAGTTTAAGCGAGCGACTGACTCAGACTTTCGTGGCCGGAGTGTTTGGCATGTTGCCATTCGCTTTGACGCTGGCCGTGTTGGCCTGGACAGTTGTGTTCCTGCACGACTTGGCAGGTCCGCAAAGTTCATTTGGCAAGTTGCTACGTTCGGCTGGTCTGACGGTCACGGCTTGCGAAATCACTGCATACCTAATGGGTTTGGTGGGGGCCGTACTATTGGTGTACGTGCTGGGCCTGCTCATCGAGAACGGCGCTACGCTGCGATGGAAACGCGTTGTCGACGGCGCCATGCAGCGGATCCCGATTTTGTCGACCGTTTACGATGCGTCGAAGAATCTGACCAGCGTATTCGATCGCAAGAAAGACTCGATTCAGGGAATGGCTCCGGTGATGTGCTTTTTCGGCGACGGCGCCAACATCGGCACGCCCGCTTTGATGCCGACGTCCGAACGGTTTGTGATTGGCGACCAAGAGTACCACGTCGTGATTATTCCCAGCGCTCCGGTTCCTTTTGGCGGCGCCTTGTTTTGCGTGCGAGCCGATTGGGTGCAACCGGCGAATTGCAGTTTCGACGAGCTAGTGGGCATTTACATGTCGATGGGCTCGAGTGCGCCGGCCAGCTTGGGGCGTCGCGAACCACCACTGTCACCACCACTGGCGCCGCCCACCCACGGGGGCTAATTGTCAAGCGTGGCTCTTTGTATTCTCTGTCCTCGAACCGAAAACAAAATGGCCCAACTAGCCACTGCAAAGCTCGCGAAAACATTCACCCGGCTGGGTTGGATCGGCTTCTGGATGCAAGTGGCATTGGCGACAGTTCCCTTGTTCATGCTGGGCTATTTCTTGTGGGGCCAAGCCACCGGCAATACGATTCGGCTCGGATTCACCGACTACTTGGCACTGATAGGGCTGGGGGTGCTGGGGTTCACCACGCTGTGGTCGCTAAGGTACGCGCAACTCGGGAAAAAACTGGTCACACCCAATCGGCAACCAAGTCGTACGAAACTGATCGGTGTACTGTGGACCGGTTTGGTCGCTAGCGCCATCGGAGTGGTGCTGTCGCTGTTGCTGATGTTATTCGAAGTCGTGCGACTGTTGTTTCTTTTCATGAAGGCGCCCCAAGGGGGGGTGCCGGTGATGCGAACCGAGGTCGATCTTCGCACCGATTGGGTCTCGGCGATTGATGTCGTGAGCCTGTTGGCAGAACTTTGCACGTTGACCGGCGAACTGGTGGTGATGGGGTTCACGCTGTGGCTCATGTACCGCGTGTCGCAATGGACCGGGCCTGACGCCGAACCTGGCCCGCCCGCTGCGTAATCGGCGCGAGCCGATTCTCAGAGAGTTTCGCTTGGCAATTTTCAGGGCAGAGCGCTCAACGAATCAACTCCTGGATTCGCGAAGTGAAACTCTCTGGCTGATAGCGGTGTGCGGACAGCTACTGGCTCGCCTGCCCCGATGAGCGTTGTGCTGCGCGAGGGGAGGCGTGGAACCCCAAAACGTTTGATCGGTACTCGGAATTCGCACTCCGAGCGGTTATCATTGGCGCCACGAGGCCCTTATCGTGACCGGCACCCTGGCGGAGAATTACTATGAAAAATGTCGTTGCAGTCGTTTTGGGCGGTGGACGCGGCTCGCGGCTTCAGCCGCTGACGACCCATCGCTCGAAACCGGCCGTGCCGCTTGGTGGCAAGTATCGGCTCATCGATATCCCCTTGTCGAATTGCATCAACAGCGGATGCAAGCAGATTTATGTGCTCACACAGTTCTTGAGTGTGAGTCTGCATAGCCACATCCGCGGCACCTATCGTTTCGATTCGTTCAGCGGTGGGTTCGTCGAAATTTTGGCCGCTCAGCAAACGCTCGACGCCCATGAGACTCGCGACTGGTATCAAGGCACCGCCGACGCGGTACGCAAGAACTTGCGCTATTTTGTACGCCAGCACGTCGAGTATGTGCTGATTCTGTCGGGTGACCAGCTCTATCGCATGGACTTTAATCGGATGCTCGCTACCCACAAGTCGAGCGGTGCCGATATCACAATTGCCGCGAAGCCGGTCGATCGTCACGAAGCGGGGGGGCTCGGCGTCATGAAGGCCGACAACACGGGTCGCGTGACCGGGTTTGTCGAAAAGCCGACCCGCGACGAACAGCTCGACGAAGTCGCGATGGACCCGGCGTGGATCGACTCGCAAGGCGTGACCAGCAACGGCCGCGATTGCCTCGCTAGCATGGGTATCTATTTGTTTAGCGCCGACGCGCTGATCGACGCACTGGGGAACGATGACGAAGATTTCGGCAAACAAGTGTTGCCCAATGCACTCGGCAAGCGTCCGGTACAGGTACATTTGTTCGATGGCTACTGGGAAGACATCGGCACGATCAAGTCGTTCTATGAAGCGAACATCAGCCTTTGTCGCCCCGGCGCACCATTTGAACTTTCGTCGCTCACGTCGCCGCTGTACACGCGGCCGCGATTCCTGCCGCCGACGCGTGTCGATGGGGCGACCATCAAGCAAAGCCTGATCGCCGATGGCTGTGAAATCCATCCCGGTGCCGTGATCGAGAACAGTATTATTGGGCTCCGCTGTCAGATCGGACCCGACGTGGTGATTCGCGATTCGTTCATTATGGGGGCCGACTACTTCGAGACCAACGAGCAGGAGGCCCAATCCCACGCGGCCGGGCTACCGTCGATGGGCATCGGTCCGGGTGCCCGCATTGAAGGGGCGATTGTCGACAAGAACTGTCGCATTGGGGCGGGTGCCGAGGTCATCAATCCGAGAAATATCGAGGATATTCAGTTCACCCATGATGTCGAAATCCGCGATGGAATTCTGGTTGTGCCAAAAGATGTGGTTGTACCGAGCGGCTGGCGGCCACAATCTTGATAACTAGTTCTCGTTGCGATTGGTAAGAGTCATAGACGAATTGGCGGTGGCATGCGAAAATAACAGTTCTGCAAGCGATGTTATTTGAATCAACGAATTTGGAATTGAAGTATGAAGACGCTAGCCAATTATCTGTTCGCCGCGATTGCTGCGATGCTGGTTTACCCTGTCGCTGCACAAGAATCGGGCGAGCCGGTCGATGCTGAGTTGCAGCGCGAAGAAGTAAAGATTGAACCCTACACCGGTCCACCGATTTTCTTGCCCAAGGTCGAAGAACCGGTACCGGCGACCAAGGTCGAAACTCGTACCGTCACAACTTGGTACGACGAAAAGAATAACGAAGGGCCAAAGGTCGAGCGTGCAGTTACGGTTTATTCAGACCAGAGCCTCGTGAACGACGGCATTTATCGCGAGTTCTATCCCGACGGACAGGTCTTCGTTGAAGGCCAATATGCCAATGGCGACGCGGTGGGGGAGTGGAACTATTATCACGCCAATGGCCAACTCGCCAAAAAGGTCAACTTTGTGGATGGTAAGGCTGATGGAGTGGTTGAGCTTCGCCGCCCCGACGGCTCGCTCGAAGCGGTTCGCGAGTTCGCCGAAGGCAAACGCAACGGCACTTGGAAGACCTTCGACGAAACGGGCGAACAGCAACTCAGCGAAGAGAATTATGCCGATGGCAAGCTAGATGGTATGTGGCAGACTTGGTGGGAAAATGGCAAGCCGCGGCAGCAAGCTACCTTCAAACAAGGCCAACGCGATGGGACCACAATCGAGTGGGACAGCGAGGGTGTCAAACGTGCCGAAGTCGAATTCGTCGACAATAAGCAAGATGGCATCACCCGGCTGTGGCCCGCCGATGGCAAAGTCGTCGAACAGGTCTATAAAGAGGGCAAACTAATTTCGACCAACCGCGAATAGGGTGCCGCGCTCGAATAACAGAATGCAGGCAAGATCACCCTGCCGCGCCCATCGACACCGTTTGCCACATTGCTTACCTCATGCCCGAGACTCCCACGGCCAATAACGAGAATTCTGAGCCCACCGGTACACCCACATCGGTTCACAAAGGGGGCGAAACGAATTCGCCCGGCAAGGAACCGAAACTGCCTCCGCCGGGGCGTCGCGTGGGACTGCCTTGGTGGGTGATGTTACCTCTGCTCGGTACCATGCTGCTGCTGCTTTGGTCGCCCTTTGAAGAACAGCGTCAAGAAATTGATTACTCGTTCTTTCACGCCCAAGTGGCCAAACGCAACGTTGAGGAAATCAAGGTTTCGGGACAGCAAGTGTTAGGCACGTTTCGTGTGCCACCGCTGGTGAGTGAAACGAAGGTTTCGGGCGGCGACGCAAAGACTCCCAGCGACGACTCGACCCCAAGCGAGCAAGCATCAGTTGACACCGGGGCGAAATCCGAACCTGCCGAGGGCACCGACGACACACCAAGCACCACAGCGGCCGACAATGCAAAAATCGACGCAAATGCGCCGAGCGAAAAGAGCGACAAACCTCGGTTGCCAAAAAACTTTCTCGTCACGCTGCTCAGCAACTATGTCGAACATGAGCAGGGCGAATTTTGGCTCGCCAACGGCGTCGATCGAATTACGGTCGAAACGCCGGTCGACTACCAAAGTATTTTGACGTTTGTGTGGTTGGCGCTGCTGATTGGTTTTGCCGTGACGATGTTCGTGATGTTTCGGCGCACGCGCGATCAGATGATGGGCGGCGGCGGCTTCTTGGGCAGCATCACTCGCAGCCCTGCCCGCAAGTATGGAGAGTCGGATACGCGAATCACGTTCGACGATGTCGCGGGGCTAAAGGGAGTGAAACGCGACCTGAAGGAAATTGTCGAGTTCCTGCGCGATCCGAAAAAGTTTGCTAAGCTCGGCGCGCGGATTCCCAAGGGGGTGCTGTTGATGGGGCCGCCAGGTACGGGCAAGACGCTGCTCGCCAAGGCGGTAGCGGGCGAGGCGGGGGTGCCGTTCTTTTCGATCAGTGGGTCGGGGTTCATTCAGATGTTCGTCGGTGTCGGCGCGAGTCGCGTCCGCGACATGTTCAAAACGGCGAAAGCAGCCGCGCCGTCAATTTTGTTTATCGACGAGATCGACGCCGTTGGTCGGCAACGCGGGGCGGGGTTGGGCGGTGGTCATGACGAACGCGAACAGACACTCAACCAGATTCTCAGCGAGATGGATGGCTTCTCGCCCAGCACGAGTGTCATCGTCGTGGCGGCAACAAATCGGCCCGATGTGCTCGACCCGGCGCTATTAAGACCGGGACGATTCGACCGCCACATCACGGTCGATCGGCCGACGCTCGAAGGACGTCGCCAGTTGTTTGAAGTTCATAGTCGCGATATCCCGCTCGACGACGACGTCGATTTCGATCGGCTCTCCCGCGCCACGACGGGGCTGACTGGGGCCGACATTCGCAACCTTTGTAATGAGGCGGCCCTGTGGGCGACGCGAGAGAATCGCGATCGGGTGAACATGGACGATTTCGAGTACGCCCGCGACAAAATCACCCTGGGCGATCGCCGCGACGATGTGTTGACCGACAAAGAACGCCGGCTCACCGCTTACCACGAAGCGGGACATGTATTGCCTGGTTGGTTCCTGCCCGATTGCGACCGCGTTCACAAGGTAACCATCATTCCGCGGGGCCGCGCGTTGGGTGTAACCCACTATCTACCCGACGAAGACCGCCACAACATCAGCCAAAGCGAGCTGCAAGCGAGACTCACGATGTTGCTGGGTGGTCGCACGGCCGAGAAAATCGAATACGATGAATTCAGCGCCGGTGCCGAGAACGATTTGAAAGAGGCGACCAAGCTCGCCCGGCGGATGGTCACCTCGTGGGGCATGAGCGAACGGCTCGGACCGATTGCCTACAGCCAAAGCGAAGAGCATCCGTTTCTCGGTCGCGAAATGGGTCACGAACAACGGCAATTCAGCGAACACACGGCACAGGTGATCGACGAAGAAGTTGCCAAAATACTGCACGCAGCGGCGGATCGCGCGAGGCGAGTGCTGACCGATCATCACACTCAGCTTGTCGCCCTGGCCGAGGCGCTGCTCGAACGCGAAGAACTCGACGAAGCCGAGATTGCCGAAATCATCGGCCCACCACCCCATCGCAAGGACTGGCAGGTCAGTCGACCAAAGATCACCGATCACACAGATGGACCAAGCGAGCCAGTGGGGGCGGTCCAGCAAAGCGAGAATCATCAATCGAGCGGAGAGTAACATGGCCAATCAAGCAGCCCCTGGCATCGCCCACGCGGTGTTTTTCACGCTGTCGGATAGCTCGACAGAGGCCCAGCAATCGTTAATCGACGACTGCGAAAAGTATCTATCGAACCACCCAGGTGTGGTGCACTTTAGCGCGGGCACGCGTGGCGAAGACTTCACTCGTGAGGTGAACGATAAAGACTTTCATGTGGCGCTGGTCGTAGTGTTCGACTCTCGGGAGTCGCACGACGCCTATCAGGTTCACCCCGACCACTTGGAATTCGTGAACCGAAACAAGGCGAACTGGGCCAAGGTACGGGTGTTCGACGCCTGTGTTTGACCATCACACCACCACGCTGCCCATGTGAACGGCGACACGTTGCCCGGGTTTTGGAACGAGTCAAGAATAACATGGCCATTCCCTCGATGACCGGCATCAAGAATTAACCGCAGAGAGCACCGAGATCGCGGAGCATACAACACGAGTCATCGCTGATCCGCAGCAATCACAAGTGTTAGCTCGACAGCGTGAAGTCGTTGATCAAGGCAGCGCAGATAAACGCCGATTATCGCAGATAGTCAGCGTTCGTGCATCGTACGTTGACGGCTAGTTCGCTAGGGGCTCAAGCCCAAGGAGGTGCGACTGTCGCCATTCATCGCATTTTCCATCAAAATCCATCGACGACGATCTGCGTCCATCGGCCCGCGTCCATTGGAGTTCCCTGGAATCGGTTGCATCGCGAACTGGCGCTGTTCCAACCCAACGAAAACTCTGGCATGCCACTGCGCGGTGGTGACAATCAACGTCGATCAGTGCTCCTGCAACCTTCTCCGAGTTCTCTGCGGCCTCTGCGGTTAATCAAATCCCGAAGTTCTTTTTGAGTCATTCCTTAGTTCGTCGCAGGCGATCGCCGCGATGGAGCAAAGCGCCGACGAGACGTTGCCACCTCGATTTGGCTATGAGTGGACTGACATCGCTTTCCAGCAAAACGAAGCGGGCAACACGGCGCGATTCCGGCCCAAGTTCCACATCAAACAAGCACACAATATAATCAGCGCGAGACTCCCCTGCTCGGGCACCGCGGCTGTGGCCGTAGCAGACGCACTTGCGTCGGTTTCGAGCACGCGACCAAAGTTGTCGCGCCATAGCTCGTAGTCGGCCACGAAGTAATCGACACCGAGTCCGTCGCGCCAGGTAGTGTAGTCGGCCGCGTCGACGCGGCCGTCGAGATTGAACTCGCCAGGCAAGTTAACGATGATCTCGGCGACACTTAGCAGCAGGTTTGTCGCACCGTAGTCGATTATCCATTCCAGGCCTTCGGTCAAGCTTGGCAAGTCGGTGGTTGCGATGTGGAATTCACCTGCGATACCACCCTCGGCGGTCACAACTTCAAACGTGTTGCCGGCAATCGGCGAGAAGTCGGTGGCGAGATCGACTTCCAGCAATCCACCCAATGTCGCCAGCCCGCCGATTGCGAGTGAGTCGAAGTCACTCTCGCTGCGGAGTTCTAGTCGCAAAGTCGCCACCTTTTGTTGTGTGTAACTGCCGAACACGTTGAGCACGCTGTCGCTCGTGATGTCGCTGACGTTAGTGGCGACGACCGTCGCACCGGCCAGGACGCTGAGGTCGCCAGCGACCGTTCCGCCCCCACGTAGCGTGGCACCCGAGTCAATGGTGGTGAGCCCGGTGCCGGTCGCGCCGGCGAGTGTCAGCACGCCACCGTCGACATGCGTCGTGCCCGAGTAGCTCGCGACGCCAATCCATTCGAGTTCCCCGGCACCGGTCTTGATGAAGTTGCCGGTATCGAGAGTGACGCCCGGCACAACGGTCGCGAGTCCGTGGCTATCGACCTCGATCGTGAGATCGCCGCCTGTTGAGGATGCGACGGTGCCTTCGCGCCG
>JBGSWC010000449.1:0-5417 GCA_041752635.1 Pirellulales bacterium
GCTGAGCACTACCGGCCTCATCACCGGCGGGTTCGACGCGCTCGACTTCACCGACATCCTGCCATTGAGCAATCCGGGTTGGAACTGGATTCTCGATAATACTGGACAAGAACTCGTTATCTCTGTCACCGACATCATGCCTATCGGAGCCGACTTCAACGGCGACGGCATTGTCAATGCCGCCGACATTGCCATCTGGCAAATGAACTTCGGCTTGCAAATGGGGGCGACTGGATTGCAGGGCGACGCCGACGGCGACGGCGACGTCGACACGGTCGACTTCTTCATTATCAGCCAGCAATTGGGCGGCCCCGGCATGGGTTCGCTCGTGGCCCCTGGCGTTGGTGGTAATGCGACCGTCCCCGAGCCATCGACACTTTGGTTGGTGGTTGGTGGCGCCTCGCTAGTTGGTTGGCGACTCCGTCGCCGGGCAAGCTTGCACAGCTAGCAAATTCGCACGGTTTGCGAAATTTGTGCCGATTTTGCCGACTGCGATTGTTTTCGCAGCCGCGTCTTTTCCGATACTGCGCATAACGGAATCTCGGTAACTCGCCAAGACCGTTATTTTCAGTCAAGCAGTCGTGAATCACTAAACATTGGTCGCTGGACGGACCCAGCGGCCGGCGGGCTATTGTCGCCCGCTCGTCAGCCGGTCGTCGAGTCATCTCGCGGGCCGCGGCGTAGTTCGAGGAGCATCAAAATGTCGGTTGAATGGACTCAGCACCTTAGCGCCCGTGACAGCTTTCTTCGCCATTCGTTGCGATCTCTTGGCGTTCTGACACCCGTCGCATTGGGAATGGTCGTTGCCTTTGGGGCGACCGTCGCAACGGGCGATGAACCGACCGATATTGGCAGTCGGCTCGGAGCGATTGGCAAAGTCGAAGACTCGATCTTAGTTTCCAACACCCAAGCAACCGACGACGACCAAACTTCACATACGCCGCTCGATTCCGCGCTCGAGCCGATTTCGCAATACGCCGAAGAAGAGCCCGAATTAGCGGAACCCGAACTGACGCCGCCACCCCGCCCACTGAATCTCTCCACCAATGTCACTAAGGCGAGCAGTGATTTCGAATCGCAAGCAAGCGAATCGCAAGTAGCGGATGAGACCGACAACGAAGTTGGCGTGGACCTCGACACCAGTGACACGATCGACCAGAAGACTTCGACCGACGGTGCTCAAGGTGCGAACACCGATGTCGGCAACATCTATACCGAGCAGTCGAAACCAGCGCCAGCCTTCTTTCATGGGTTGCAGCCGGGGGTGTCGAGTCGCAAACAATTGCAAACCGAATGGGGTCAGCCGGCCGAAACCGCGCCGACGGAAGGGGGCGAATTACTGAGTTACGAAATGCAGCCATTCCGGCAAGTCGACGTGTTGGTGGAAGACGATGTTGTGTCACTAATTCGGGTCGAATTCGCCAGGCTTGAGCCTTTCGACGAATTGCGACGCAAGGTACGTGTCGACACGATCGACTACGTGGAACTCACTGACGACAGCACCGGCAATGTGCTTGGCTATGCGTTTCCCGAGCGCGGGATGGTGCTGGTGCTCGCTGGAGCGACCGACGTCACGCCGACAGACACCAATCGCGTCGAACAAATGATACTGCAGCCGCTCGACAGCCAAGCGTTCACTCTACGCGCGGAACGTCGCTCGGTCTCGGCCGTCAGCGACAATCTGACCGATCTCGAACAAGCGATCGAACTCGACGGGCAAAATGCCCAAGCCCATTGGTTGATGGCGGGCGTGCGGCTCACGATCGGGCAGGCCGAATTGGCTTACGAAGCCGCGAAGCGGGCCGTGGACCTTGAGTCCGACAATTCGGCCTACAAACTTCGCCTTGCGGAGACACTGGTGGCTTTGGGACGGTACGACCAGGCCGTGTTGATGACCCGGGGACTGCTCGACGACGAGAGCATTCCTGCGAATACCCGCGCAGCCGCTTTCTTTCAGATGGGCCAACTCGCCTCGCTGGGCGAAGTCGACGTTGCAGAGAAGGCCATCGGGTTTCATACGACCGCCATCAATTTGGCCGACAAGCTGGCTAGCGAAGGCGATCTGCTCGAACGCCGCGCGGCGAAGCAGCTCCTTGTCGCGGCTCACTTGGCCATTGCACACGAGGTTTCGCGACGCGAATTCACCAACAAGATCGACAGCGTTAGCCAATGGGTTGGTCGCGCATCGGGACTTGCCGAAGAAGCGATCGAAAGTGGCGACGGTGGTCTCGAGTTGCGGTTGGCGGTCGCCAGCGAATCGCTCGCGGCACTCGTCAACATCAAGCCGGCCCGCGATCCTCAGCCACTCATCAACGAGGCCGAAGAGGTATTCGCGGCCATTCAGTTAGAATCGAACGACCCCTTATGGCTCAACGAGATGCAGTGGCGGATGGGCATCGCTCATATGAGCGCCGTGCAAATCGAACACCATCGTCGTCAAACCCCGAAGGCGATCAAGAGCTATCAAGCTGCGCTCAATTATTTTACCGAAGGGTCGGAGTCGCGCGACAGCGTGCCGTCGACGGTCGCGACAATTGGCCGCTTGTACTTTCACGTTGGCGCATTACATGCAGTTCATCGTGGCGACCATACCGAGGCCGTGAAGTGGTACGACAAAGCCGAACCGATGCTCTCAACCGAACGTCCCGAGTCGACGCTCTATGTCCCGCGTCGCGAGGGCGAAGCGCTCGTCAGCATGGCCGTCTCATACTGGGATCAAGACGATTACGAACACGCAGTCGAGTTGACCGAAACGGGCGCCAAGCTCATCGAGCAAGCCGTCGCTGGTGGTGTCGTCGAAGAAACAACGCTGGCGGTTCCTTACGGCAACCTTTCGGTGATGCACAAACAACTGGGCAACAGTGCGGCCGCACTCAAGTACTCGAAGCTGGCCGACGCCTCAAAGCGGGCGACATCGAGCCAGCAGGCGTCGCGCCCTTTGCCTCAACAACCAGCGGCAACGTCGCGAACAGAGCCGTCGCGAACAGTGCCAGCCACGACCAGCAACGATGTCGGTAGTAACGTGGGCAACAACACCACGAACCGCCGTCCGGCCCAACAGCCCCCTCAGCAGATGACACAAGATCGCACCGCCATGCAATCGCCCTCGCCAAGCCAGTCGCAACCGCGCAGTGTCTCGGGTCGATCAAAACGCCCCTCGGCCGCTCGCACTCTCCATCGCTAGTTGAATATTCCAGCGAGTCAGCCCTGTTATCATGTCGTTGCCTCGCGTACGATTTTGGAACGCAGTGGTTTCAAAGTCTGTAAGGAGCAAACAGCGATGAACTGGATGGACGATGCGGGGAAACTGGTCCTGCGACTCTCTTTGGGGTTGCCGATGTTGCTGCACGGTATCGCCAAGTTCGATGCCGCATCGCTGGGGTTCATCAAGGGTATGCTCGCCCAAAAAGGCCTGCCCGAAGCAATGGCCTACGGCGTCTACGTCGGCGAAGTGCTCGCCCCCTTGCTGATCGTCATTGGATTTTTTACACGTCCCGCAGCGGCCATTTTCGCCTTCAACATGGCCGTGGCAGTCGGACTTGCTCACGCAGGCGAGATTTTTTCGCGGAACGAACACGGCGGTTGGGCGATCGAGGTGCAGGGGCTCTACTTCTTTGGGGCGATCGCGCTGGTACTGCTGGGTTCCGGTCGGCTGTCGGTGAGCAAAGGCGCTGGGCGTTTCGACTGAGCGACTATCGACCCGACGTTGACCACCGGGGCTAAATCGTTTAACCTAATTCCTGTATTGGTATCGACTTACATCGATACGGCGACTACTGCAGGGTGACTCGGCGATCAATCGCTGGGCTTTAGCTGGTTCGACACGAATTTCGTTATAAGTGACGTTACTAGTATCGACGCACCGGGTGGGTCGCCTGACTCTCGAAATCTGGCGACTCTCCTAAGGCAACTCTCTCAAGTGAATGAAACAATCAGCGCGACCGAACCGGTCGCTGAATCCGCTCCCGAAACCACGACCGCAACTCCTCGTTTTGCCGATCTTAAGCTGTCGACGGTGATGCTGGCGTCTCTCGAACACGCGGGCTACGTTCAGCCCAGCCCGGTCCAGGCCGGTGTGATTCCCATCGCGCTCGAAGGGCTCGACGTGCTGGGTCAAGCTCGCACCGGCACCGGCAAGACTGCCTCGTTTGGCATACCGATTCTCGAACTGATGACTCGCCAGCGGCGCACCGGGCTCCCTTGGGCGCTCGTTTTGGTGCCCACACGCGAACTGGCCGTGCAAGTCCGCGACGAAATCGACAAGCTCAGTTACGGTCGCCGCGTCCGCTCGGTGCCGCTGTACGGTGGCAAGCCAATTCGCTCACAAATTGCGAAGCTCGAACAAGGGGCCGACATCGTCGTCGGAACGCCAGGGCGTGTACTCGACCACTTGAGTCGCGGCACACTCAACACGTCGAAACTGCAATGCGTCGTGCTCGACGAAGCCGATCGCATGCTCGACATTGGGTTTCGTCCCGACATCGAAAAAATTCTCCGCAAGGTGCCTAACCGTCGGCAGACCATGCTACTCAGCGCCACCGTCGCGCCCGAAATCGAAACGCTGGCGAACCGCTACATGAACGACCCCGTCGTCCTCGACTTTTCGCCCAAGACGAAAACGGTCGACACGATCGAACAGTATTACGCGACGGTAGAGAAAGATCGCAAGTTCGACTTGTTGATAGCGCTGCTCGAACGAGAGCAACCAGCTCAAGCGATTGTTTTTTGCCGCACCAAGCGAGGTACTGACAAGATTCATCGGCGGCTGTCGAAACATTGGGGCGAAGTCGATTGCATTCACGGCGACATGGCCCAGAACGCCCGCGACCGGGTGATGAAGAAGTTTCGCGCGGGTGAGGTCAAAATTCTTGTTGCCACCGACGTCGTCGGTCGTGGCATCGATGTCAGCGGCATCTCACACATCGTTAACTACGACATTCCCGGCAGCAGCGACGACTACGTTCACCGCGTCGGCCGCACTGGCCGCATGGGTCGCGAAGGGGTGGCGTTCACGTTCGTTACCAGCGAAGAGGGGAACGAACTGACGCGTATCGAAATCCTCATCAACCGCCTGCTGAAGCGCTACGTTATCGAGGGCTTCGAAGCCACCAGCGTCGCCTCGCCCCAATCGCCCGATGGTTCGCCCGCTCCCCCCAAGCCCAAACCTGGCCCCGGCCAACGCCGCGGCCGCCGCCATCGCAAGGGGTTGTAGTGAGTCTCAATCGTGGTCGTTCGGTAAAAAAACCGCAGAGCCGCAAAGTAATGCAGAAGTCGATGCTCGAAAACACATAGAAGAAGCATAAAGCTACCAGACAATTGACATTCTTTGCATCGCCAACAATCGCCTAAGGAACGGGTCAAGAATAACATGGCCATTTCCTCGATGACCGGCATCAAAAATTAACCGCAGAGAGCAC
>JBGSWC010000450.1:0-15316 GCA_041752635.1 Pirellulales bacterium
CTGTGGCACCGGTCGCACCAGCGGCACCGGCAGCCAAGTCGAATGAAGGTGGCAATGACGCTGACTTGGATGACCTGCTCGGAAGCCTTGACGGTTAGCCTTGTTGGTTAGACCCGACGGTTAAACCCGACGGATAGAAAATGCGAGAGCCGACGCTGGTTATCTTTCGGCCCTCCGACATTGGGCAGCGGAGTGACGTTTTTCAGCAGAGTTATCATTGATCATCGCACGGCGATTTTTTATACCTCAATCTCCTCACTCGAAGCAGTATTTAACGGGAACGATCGCATGGCTGAGCTTCAACACGGTACTTCGTCAGCAGCTGGCGGAGTTGCATTTGCCGATTCTGAATTTGCCTCGCTGCTAAAAAAAGAGTTCAAACCCAAAAGTGAGCAGGCGACCGAAGCGATTCAAAATGCTGTTCAGTCGCTAGCGCAACAAGCGCTACAAAACACGGCGATGCTGTCGGACGACACTCTCGATTCGATTACGTCGCTGATTGGCGCGCTGGATCGCAAATTGACCGAGCAACTCAACTTGGTCATGCATCACGAAGACTTCCAAAAATTGGAAGGTGCGTGGCGGGGCTTGCACCACCTCGTCAACAACACCGAGACTGACGAGATGCTCAAGATCAAGGTCATGAATATCAGCAAGAAGGATCTTGCCAAGAATCTTAAGAAGTTTCGCGGCACAGCCTGGGATCAAAGCCCGATTTTCAAGCAGATATACGAGCAAGAATATGGTCAGTTCGGCGGCGAGCCCTATGGCTGCTTGGTTGGCGACTACCACTTCGACCACAGCCCGCCCGATACGGCACTGCTGGGCGACATGATGCAAATCGCCGCGGCGGCTCACGCTCCGTTCATCGCGGGAGCCAGCCCCGACGTGATGCAAATGGAATCGTGGCAGGAATTGAGCAATCCTCGCGACTTGACCAAAATATTCCAGACGCCCGAATATGCGACATGGCGTTCGCTCCGCGAGGCCGAGGATTCGCGATACATTGGTCTGGCAATGCCCAGATTCTTGGCTCGCTTGCCCTACGGCTCGAAAACCGACCCGGTCGACGAATTTGACTTTGAAGAAGACACCGAAGGTGCCGATCACAAACGCTATGTATGGGCCAACTCAGCCTATGCGATGGCGACCAACATCACCCGCGCTTTCAAGATGTATGGCTGGTGTACGTCGATTCGCGGCGTCGAATCGGGTGGTGCCGTCGAGGGTCTGCCGACTCACACATTCCCGACTGACGATGGCGGCGTCGACATGAAGTGCCCCACGGAGATCGCCATTAGCGACCGCCGCGAGGCCGAACTCGCCAAGAATGGCTTCATGCCGCTCATTCACAAGAAGAACAGCGACTTCGCTGCCTTTATTGGTGCCCAGTCGCTGCAAAAGCCGTTTGAGTACGAAGACAACGACGCCACAGCAAACGCTCGGCTGTCGGCCCGGTTGCCCTATATGTTCGCGACATGCCGCTTCGCGCACTACCTCAAGTGCATGGTTCGCGACAAGATCGGCAGCTACAAGGAACGCGACGACGTGCAGGTGTGGCTGCAAAACTGGATCAACCGCTATGTGTTGGCCAATCCCAAGAACGCCACATTCGAAGACAAGGCCAAGCGTCCGTTGGCGGCTGCGGAAGTGGTCGTCGAAGAAGACGAGAGCAATCCCGGTTACTACTCGTCGAAGTTCTTCCTGCGCCCCCATTACCAACTCGAAGGCTTGACCGTTTCGTTGCGTTTGGTTGCCAAATTGCCGTCGCAGAAGAAGTAGCGATGGCTCGATTTCCAGGCGGGGGCAATGATCGTGAGCTGCCCCGGCTGCCTGTGGACTAATCAATCACGCAACAGGAGGAAATGGCGATGTCGGCACGTGAATTACTCCGCCAAGGGGATGTCGAGGGTTCACTCAAGGCACTCTTCGCGGAAGTCCGCGACCAGCCTGAACAGCCTAAGCATCGAATTTTCTTATTCCAACTGCTCTGTGTTACCGGACAATGGGATCGGGCGCTCACGCAGCTCAATGTCGCTCGCGATCTTGATCCCGAGGCGGCCATTATGGCGCAGGCATTCCAAGATATTTTGCAATGCGAGGCATTCCGAAGCGAGGTGTTCGCCGGCAAAAGGCTGCCCATTGTGTTTGGCGAGCCTGACCCTTGGCTTGCCGGTTTGATCGATGCGTTACGGCTTGATGCGGAGAACCATCCTGAACAAGCAGCCGAGCAGCGCCGTCAGGCATTCGAAACCGCGCCGACCACCAGCGGTACCATCTTGCCGAGAAGAAAAACCAGCGAGTTAGACGACGACACACCGGCCGAGCCGGCTCCCTTTGACTGGCTCGCCGATGGCGACACGAGGCTTGGTCCGGTATTCGAGGTCATCACCAATGGGCGCTACTATTGGGTGCCGATTCATCGGGTGGCCGAGATTGTCATCGACGATCCGACCGATTTGCGCGATTTAGTTTGGACACCGGCACACTTTCGCTGGGCCAACGGTGGCGAGGGTGTGGGCGTTATTCCGACTCGCTATGTTGGATCGGAATCGCAAAGCGACGATCTTCGGATGGCGCGCAAAACTACCTGGCAAGAAACAGGCGAAGACATGTTCGTGGGCTTAGGGCAGCGTGTGCTGATGACCGACGTAGGCGAGCACGCCATCATGGATATCCACAAAATCAGCCTCAACGTTGTCGCCCCAGAAAGCACGACCAAGTAATCGGCCGAGCCACTGCTTGCAGCCGATCGTTTGAATTAATTCCATGGCAGAGCTTACTCCGAAAGAGCGACTTCAACCTGCGCTACTCGACCGGTTAGCCGACGACGAACCGAATCGCCGTACCGAAGCGCCCGAGAGGCGCGTACTAACGATCGACCAACTACACGACTACGTCGTGCGCGATCTTTCGTGGTTGCTCAATGCCGAGAATCTAACGCCGGTGCATAACTTGCGCGAGTTTCCCGATGCCGCCGCATCGACAGTCAACTATGGTGTGCCGACCATCTCGGGCCAGATCGTTAGTCAGATGGACGCGGCGCGGATGGAAGAGCGCATTCGCGAGTGCATACGGCGATTTGAACCTCGGTTGCTTGCCGACTCGATACGGGTACGCGTGATTATCGACGAAACTCAAATGCAACCTCATGCACTCCGTTTCGAGATCGAAGCCAATATGTGGGCTCAACCCATGCCGCTGCACTTGCTCGTAAATGCCGAGGTTGACTTGGAAACGGGAATCTTCAGTGTTTCTGACAGTTGAAATTGTCTCGATAAATCTTGGCCCCATGAATCGCAGGATGCCAGCAAACGCTACAATGATCGCCAACCCGCACGCGAGGTATGCCGTGGTTCGAGCAACCGGCTCGCTACGCGAGTCGCCTGAGCCGTTCACTTGTCAGAGAATGAGCTTGTAATATGGACCCCCGACTGCTGCGTCTTTATGACAGCGAACTGAGACACGTTCGCGAGATGGGTGCGGAATTCGCCCGCGATTTTCCCAAGATTGCCGGTCGCTTGGGGCTCGAAGGATTTGCCTGTGCTGACCCTTACGTCGAGCGATTGTTAGAAGGCTTCGCCTTCATGGCGGCGCGGGTCCAATTGAAGATGGACTCCGAATTCCCCCAACTCGTTCAGAATCTTCTCGAAATCGTCTATCCCCACTTTCTGGCCCCGACACCGTCGATGGCCATCGTTCGCTTCGAGCCCGATCTAACCGAAGGGGACTTGGGACAAGGTTACAAGATTCCCCGCGGCACTGTACTGCGTGGACGACTCTTAAAGGGTGAACAGACGGCCTGCGAATATCGAACGGCCCACGAGGTCACGCTTTGGCCGATCGAACTGACAAGTGCGCGCTATTTCAGCCGCGATTCGGTGTCGTTTGAGTTACCCCGCGAAGTGCGTGGAGCCGACGCCGGTATTCGATTGCGATTTCGCGTCGCGCCTGGCTACACGTTCGAAGAAATGGCGATCGAGAATTTGCCACTCTATTTGCAAGGCCGCGAAGAACTGCCAGTCGCCCTCTATGAGCAATGCGTGGCCCACGCACACGCGATACTGATTACGCCTGTCGAAGAAAATCATTCGTGGCAGGTCGTACTCGATGCGAAGCATCTGCGGGGAATCGGGTTCGACAACGAACAGTCGCTATTGCCATTTACCTCGGCTTCGTTTCAAGGCTACCGGCTGCTGAGCGAATATTTCGCGCTCCGCGAGCGATTTCAGTTCGTCGAACTTCGCGGCATTGGCGATGCGATCCGTCGCTGCGAAACCAAGGAGATCGACATCACTCTCCTTTTCAATCGCTCGGAACGCGCCCTCTCCAATTCCGTCTCAAAAGATAACATCGGTCTGTTCTGCTCGCCGGCGGCTAATTTATTCCCCAAACGACTCGATCCGGTGCAGATCGATCCCCGCAAGTCAGAACATCACATCGTTCCCGATCGCACGCGTCCACTGGACCTGGAAGTCTATCAGTTGCGCAAAGTCACCGGCCTCGGTAGTGACGCGAAGGCGGCCGATGAGTTTTTTCCGTTTTACTCACTGACCGACCACACTGTGGGCGACCACCGCGCGTACTATGCAGTCCGTCGCACGCCACGCGTCGTTTCGACAATGCAAAAGAAGTATGGCACGCGGACGAGTTATCTGGGAAGCGAGTTGTACATTTCGCTCGTCGACCGCGACAACACACCCTACAGCACCGATTGCCAGTTGCTCGCCATCGATGCCTATTGCACGCATCGCGACCTTCCCCTGCAGATGCCGATTGGTGTCGACAAGACAGACTTCTCACTTGAGATCGGGGCTCCGGTGAACGCCGTGCGGTGCATTGCCGGTCCGACCGCTCCGCGTCCCTCGCAGGCCCACGCCCCAGGTGAGACGGTCTGGAAGCTGCTCAGTCATCTCGGACTCAATTACCTGTCCATCACCAACGAAAATTCAGTAGCAGGTGCTTCTGCATTGCGTGAGATGCTCAAGCTTTATTCTGACTCACGCGACTTGGCGATCCAAAAGCAAGTTGATGGCATTGTGTTGATCGATTCGCAGCCGATCGTCCGTCGGGTACCCACGACTGGTCCGATGACATTTGGCCGTGGCCTCGAGCTGACGCTCACGATCGACGAAGATCAGTTCGAGGGCGTGGGTGGATTTTTGCTCGCCAGCGTGCTCGAGCAGTTCTTTGCCAAGTATGTGTCGATCAATTCTTTCACCGAGATGGTGCTCCGCACCAAACAACGACAGGAGATCTACCGATGGCCGACTCGGATCGGACGCCGCCACATCTTGTAGAATTCCTCGATCGGATGGCGAAGGAACCCTACGCATTCGACTTCTTTCAAGCTGTTCGCGTGCTCGACTGCATGCACGACGACAAGTTGCCCACCGGCCGATCGACGCGCGTCGCCGACGATGCGGTCCGGTTCGCCCAAGATGTGTCGATGGTGTTTCCGCCTGCTACGCTCTCGAAGGTGGAGTTTGGCGACGAAGTCCATTCGACCCGCGTCGAACAGCGGTTTCTGGGGCTGCTCGGCTCCAACGGGCCCCTGCCCTTGCACCTGACCGAGTACGTTCGTGACCGACTTCGCGACAAGGGCGATGAGACATTTCGGCGGTTTCTCGACGTCTTCAGCAACCGCATGACAGCACTTTTTTATCGCGCCTGGGCTCGCGTGCGACCGACCGTTAGCTTCGACGATGCGCGGACCGATCGGTTTAGCGAGTATGTCGGCACACTGTTCGGACTTGGCATGCCGGCGCTTCAAGGTCGCGATTCGTTGCCCGACTTGCCAAAGCGCCACTTCGCGGGGCTGTTGAGTTGCCAGACCAAAAATGCCGAAGGGCTGAAGTCGTTGCTGACGGGGTATTTTGGTTTTCAGGTCGAGATCGAAGAATTCGTCGGCCAGTGGATCGCCATTCCCGTTGGCAGCCAGTGCTTGACCGGAGCCTCGTCGTCGGACTTGGGCATGACGACGACCGTTGGCTCGCACGTGTGGGACTGCCAGCAAAAATTTCGCATCATCATCGGCCCACTCACACTCGACCAATTCCAACGCATGTTGCCGGGCGGAGTCGTGCCGGGCAAAGAGTCGGGACGAGTGAGTCTCGACGCAATGGTCTCGGCCGTTCGTACTTACGTTGGTGATGAACTCGATTGGGATCTGCAAATGATCCTGCGCAAAGAAGAAACTCCTTCGGTGCAGTTGGGCGAACAGGGACAACTGGGCTGGACGACCTGGATGCCGCCCAAGGTCGTGCCACGCGATCCCGACGATCTTATACTGCGCCCAATGGAACGTGTCTTCGAAGCCGCGCGTCGTCGCAGAATGGTTCCCACATGAGGATTGCTGCGAAGTCAATTTGTTAGCGGCGAATATCATTCCGTTGGTGTTGCAGTTAAACTCAGTTGATCGATTCCATTGGTTCTCGGGAGGGTTGGATTGTGAGCGAAATTCGCCGTGCCGCTATGTTCGGCAAGCTTAATTCCTTGGGCTACAAATCAATTGAGGGAGCTACCGTCTTCTGCAAAATGCGAGGTAATCCCTACGTCGAGATGGTGCATTGGCTGCACCAAATCCTGCAACTCCCTGACTCGGACATGATTCGCATTGTCCGACACTTTCAGTGTGACGTGGCGAAACTCGCCCGCGATCTGACCGAGGCCCTCGATCGCCTGCCGCGCGGTGCCACATCGATTACCGATTTATCATCGCAAATTGAAGAATCGGTCGAGCGCGCCTGGGTCTATGCGTCGCTCATGTACGACGCCCACAAGATTCGCACCGGTCACTTGCTCGTCGGCCTCGTCAAGACACGTGGACTGCGGCACAATCTGCTCGGCATCTCGAAGGAATTCGAGCGTATCGGTGCCGACGAGTTGACCAGCCAATTGGCGAAAATCATCAAGGGGTCAGTAGAAGATCAATTCGACGCCACGGCCGACATGGCCGCCGGTGGCGGCGCGGCTCCGGGCGAAGCGAGCGGTGCGATTTCGCCCGCATCGATGGGAAAACAGGAAGCACTGCAACAGTTCTCGATCGACCTGACCGAAGCGGCCCGCAAGGGCGAAATCGATCCGATCATCGGTCGTGACGAAGAAATCCGCCAGATCGTCGACATCCTCATGCGCCGTCGGCAAAACAATCCGATTCTCACTGGCGAAGCGGGCGTCGGCAAGACGGCTGTGGTCGAGGGTTTTGCACTCCGTATCGCGGCGGGTGACGTTCCGCCCGCCCTCAAGGAAGTCACGCTGCGCACGCTCGATGTCGGAGCCCTGCAAGCCGGGGCGAGCATGAAGGGCGAATTCGAGAATCGGCTCAAGCAAGTCATCGAAGAAGTGCAATCGTCCGAGAGCCCGATCATTCTGTTCATCGACGAAGCCCACACACTGATCGGCGCCGGGGGTGACGCCGGCACGGGCGATGCCGCCAATCTTCTCAAGCCGGCACTCGCGCGTGGCCAACTGCGGACGATCGCCGCCACCACCTGGTCGGAGTACAAAAAGCACTTCGAGAAGGACCCCGCCCTCACGCGGCGATTCCAAGTGATTCAGGTCGATGAACCGAGCGAAGAGCGGTGCTTATTGATGATGCGGAGCATGGCCTCGACGCTCGAAAAGCACCACCGCGTGCAATTGCTCGACGAGGCACTCGAAGCGGCAGTGCGACTTTCGCATCGTTACATTCCGGCCCGGCAACTTCCCGACAAGGCAGTCAGCCTGCTCGACACGGCCTGTGCGCGTGTCGCCATCAGCCAGCATGCCGTGCCCGCCGATGTCGATGACTCGCGTCGCCGGATTCAATCGCTGGAGACCGAGCTCGAGATTATCGGCCGCGAGAGTGCGGTTGGGTTCGAGACTGAATCCCGCCGTGTCGCAGCTCAGCAGTCGCTCGAAAAAGAGCAAACGCGATTGGCCGAACTCGAAGAACGTTGGAAACAAGAGAACGAGCTGGTCGGTAAGATACTCGGTATTCGCGCGCAGCTCCGCGGCGAGTTGGGCACCGTGGAAGGGGCCGGGTCGAAACTAGAGCAAGCCGCCGACGAAGCGGCGGCAGGGATATCTGTCGATGCTGCTGCCGAAGCGACACCCAAGCCGGAACTCAGCGCAGCGGAGCGTAAAGAACTGCTCAGCGAGTTGCTGCAATTACAGACGCAACTTGCCGACCTACAGGGCGAGAGCCCGCTGATCGCTTCATGTGTCGATCAGCAAGCGGTCGCATCGGTCGTGGCCGACTGGACCGGCATACCAGTCGGGTCGATGGTCCGCGACGAGATTCAATCGGTTCTCGAACTGGCCGATCGCATCCAGAAACGAGTGATTGGTCAGGATCACGCGCTCGAAATGATCGCCCGCCGCGTGCGGACCGCCCGCGCGAGCCTCGACAATCCGAACAAGCCGGTCGGTGTGTTCATGCTGTGTGGACCGAGCGGTGTGGGAAAAACCGAGACGGCACTTGCACTGGCTGAGTCGCTCTATGGGGGCGAGCACAATGTCATCACCATCAACATGAGTGAGTTTCAAGAAGCCCATACCGTGTCGACACTCAAGGGCTCGCCCCCCGGTTACGTCGGCTACGGCGAAGGGGGCGTGCTGACCGAAGCCGTGCGGCGCAAGCCCTATTCGGTCGTGCTGCTCGACGAGGTCGAAAAGGCCCACAGCGATGTGCATGAAATTTTCTTTCAAGTGTTCGACAAGGGCATCATGGAAGATGGCGAAGGGCGTTTGATAGACTTCAAGAACACGCTTATCCTGCTCACCTCAAATGTCGGCAGTGACCTCATCATGAACATGTGTAAAGACCCCGACCTAATGCCGTCGCCCGATGGCATGAGCAAAGCGCTGCGAGAACCGGCGCTCAAGGTATTTCCTGCGGCACTCTTGGGGCGATTGTCGCTCGTTCCTTACTATCCGCTCAGCGATCAGATGATCGGCGACATCGCGCGGCTGCAACTCGAGCGAGTTGCCAAACGCATTAAAGCGAATCACAGCATTGCGTTCGAATACGACGACGACGTGGTAAAACTCATTGCTAGCCGTTGCACCGAACTCGAAAGTGGTGGCCGCATGATCGACGCCATTCTCACAAACACCGTGCTGCCGATTCTCAGTACCGAAATCCTCACGCGGATGCTCGATGGACAAAAGATGCGACAGGCTCGCGTCAGTGTGAAGGATGAAGAGTTTGATTACTCATTTGTTTAGGAGCGGCTTCGCGCATACGCACGGGTGTAAAAAAAGCGACCGATGGCATAGTTGGTGCACAGTGGGTTATGATCGATTTACGCTTGATAAACAGTGTCTACACTGGCGATCACCCGGTTGAACCGAACCACGGGGTATCGGTTCGATTAGTGTGGTGGAGTCGCTCGATTGACCGTCGCATCGGCCCATCAGTTTGGCATTAGCAACTTGGCTGTGGCAACGGCGTTTATTCATTCACACTCCTTCGTAACCGACAATTCGACCCATTTCTTGCCGCCGTGATCGGTGGCCTTGTCGACTTTGTCTTGATTGTCTTGGCCATCGATCAAGCCCCTGTTCATGAGGCGGACGCGTGACGGGAGCGCCGTTGTTGGCAACTCAAACGACAGCCGAACCCTGCGAAAGGAGGCCCAGTCTTGGCTCGGGCGCGCGAATCCATCGTCGCCGCGCGACCTACGACCCTGCTGTCGGTTACCAAGCTTGCCAAAAAAATAATGCGGAGCTGTTGGCGGGTTCAGTCCCCTGCCTCGGGCCGCGCGGCGCTCGCGCCGGCACTTCGCCGTTCCTCGGTACCTCCGCGTTCGAATGCGAACGCTTGTATGTGATGAATGGAGATCGAAAATCTTACGAATCGTCAGCGTGTCCGCGGTCACTTAAGCATATGCGGAATCGCCTTGTCGTTCATCAATGCCTCGATGACATCGCCGACCACGAGCTTGGCCTTATCTTCGACGTTTTTAGCGCTCACGCCGGTTACATTACCACCTGCGGAGCTTTTGAATCCGTTCGACGAACCATCGAGCGGCACGCCATCGATCGAAATCTTGACTTCTAACTTCTTGGGCTGTTTCGGATCGTCGGCGGTAAGGGAAATAATTTTCCCAGTAATCAGCCAACCATCCTTGCATTTATTGTCGAAGTAGAGTCCCTTTCCCTTCTTCTTGTTAACCAGTTTCTGTACGGTCTCTCCCATCTGTTTGAGAACGGCCTTGGATAGTCCCTTGTCAAAGATGTCCTTTACTTCGCACTTGATCGCGACACACTTGTCGTTGGCCATGGTTGATCTTCACTCTTTCTTGGCTTGTGAATGGGGAAATCCGCCCCATTAAAATTGCCGACAAGCTCACCGCGTCCATTTCGCGCGAATCGCGTCGGTGACTTTCGGCGTAGCGAACTCTTGGTTGTCGTAATGGTAACAGAGGTTTTCCGACACCTCCCGGAGTCCTGTCTTCAACGCGTCGCGGATGTTGTTCGGTGTGTCCTTGGGGATGTCGATGGCCTGGCCAGAGACATGACGCGAATACGAACTGGCCTCGGAGGCAATCTTATCGACGAATTGCTTTTTGGCGGAAGCGTCTCCAGCCTGCGCCTTGTCGTAGAGGTCATTAAGCAGTTCCTTGAGTGCCGGATCGTTCTTTATCTTCGAGTAGATATCACCCCGTTCCAGATTATTCACCCAGTATTCGTACATCGTTTCGCCTTGCTCGGTAGGCGTTCGTAGTCCGCTGTTGATGTTGATCGTCGCACCATAGAAGTCGGCGACGGCTTGCACGAAGGCGATGATCTCGGATTTGACGCCCGTGCTCTTGCCGGTGATTTTCCCGCTGCCGTCACCGACGGGCGACTCGGGTGCGGGTTCGGCGGGCATAGGCGTCGTACCACCTCCGTCGCCACCGCCCCCGGAGGGAAACGGTCCGATTTCGGCGACAATGGCGTTGTAGGCCGTGCCGCCCGCTTTGACTTGCGTGCGACAAGAACCGCTGGGACCCTTCACGATAAAAATGTCGCCGTTTGCATGCTGCTCGTATTCGTAGCCCCCTGCCCCGGCAACGACACGCGAGCTGGAGCTGCTGTCGGGAGCAAGTTCTGGCCCGGGGCTCGGTGCCGGCGACGCCGGTGAATCGCCAGCGGGAATGAGTACGCGCAATTGATTGATCTTGTCTTCAATCGCGTTGAGTTGCACTTGTTCGTCGGGCGAGATGACTCCATCCTGCTCGAACAACTTCCGATAGCTGCCGAGAATGTTGAGGTACTCGCTAAGTTCCTGATCGAGCGTGAGAGACATAGCTAGGTTCTCGCTAATCGTTTGCGATGTGCTTGGGCATGCGAAATTAGGCCGCTGCTGTTGGTGTCGCGCGGCATTGGATTAGCGACCGATACCTTTGATTGCGTCGGCCGTCGCCTTTTGGTGCGTCGCCAATATTTCGTCGAGCCGTTTGGTCATGGCCTCCATTTTCAGCTTCATTTCCTCGCGCTTCTCGGGAGCGAGCTTGTCGCCCCCACTTCCACTGCCCGATTCGGCGGAGGACGTGTGCGGCTCACTAAGCGATGCGCCATTCGATGAATAAGGTTCAAAGGGGCCGGCCGCAGTAGGCGTCCAAGTCGTTCCATCCTTTTCCGCAGTAATGGAATACTCGTGCTTCATTTCGCGGCCGACTAACTCGAAGATCACGTATCCGTCAGTGTCGGTTACGCCTTTCTTTACTACCTTCGATCCCTGCAACATCTTCACGCTTGCCCCGGCCACCGCTTCACCATCGTTGTCCCACACGCTCACATCGAGCGTGGCGGCAAATTTCTCGCCAAGGATCATATACCAGGCGCCGCCATTGTCCTTCGCATCGACTTCGATCTTATCCGTTCGATGTAGGCTGCCATCTGGCGAAACCGCGGCGACGTCATAAATTCCGACGGGCACGTCCTTAAATTCGGCAACCCCCTCAGCGTTGGTCGTTTTTGCCTCGATATCGCCAGGGGTGGCCGAAACAATCGCGCCTTCGATCGGATTTTCTTGGTCGTCTTCGACGACGACGCGAAGTACTCCCTTTTTCGTCTTACTCGGGTCGGTGGTACCCCCACCGCCGCCGCCACCACCAGACGGTTTCGAGCCTTTGCCTCCACCACCGCCACCAGGTGGGTCTTCGCCTGGCATATCCATACCATCAGTCCAGTAGTCGCCTCCGAGTTCCTTCGGCATGTAGGCCTCGACCTTGCGGCGTCCGCCACCACCACCCTCGTCGCGAACGCCTTGAATCGCGACCGCGTGCGTTTGGCCGGCACCGGTTGGTGCGGGGCCGGTTGGGGGACCGAGCGGCAGAGACCATATTTTCGTGGCGCCCGTTTCGAGGTGCGTGGTGCGAATCATTACCTCATACTTGTCGATGGGGGCATCGCCGACCGAAAACGCGATAAGCGTGAGGGTATCGGACTTGGCGTCGTATGTGACGAAGTCGTTGTTCTCCCTTGCCCAGCGCGCCTCGGCCCCCGATTCAACGTGCTCGTCCGTGTTGCGGACTCCCACTGGCTCTCGCTCTTGTTTGCGGAGCATCGACCAGGTTTCGTTGCCCACGATGCCATCGACTTGGCACTTGGGCTCGGTCGATCCCTGGAATAACTTGACCGCATCGTAAGTGGCTTGGTCGAACTTGCCATTGACTGTCACCTTGCAGCCGGGCACAAGTTTTATGAGCAAGGCCTGGAGGTACTCGACCCAACCGTCGGCCCCTTCATCTCCCTTGCGGAGCGTTGGCTGTGGTGTTTCGGGCGGTGGATTCCAGCCCTTGAGCCGTACTTCGACTGGCGTGTCGTTGTCGGCGAGTGCGTCGACCTCGCCCGACTCGGTCTCGTAGTCCTTCTTGCCGGCCTGGTAGGATTGCTTGCCCGCCTTGGTCTTGAATTGGGTCGTGCCTGAAGCGTCGGTCTTTTGCGTCGCTGATCCGAGCGCGACGTCGGCACCTTCGAGCGGCTGGCCAGAGTCTTCGTCGAGAACGGTAAAAGTAACCGTGGCTTCGCCGACTTGCTTCTTGAGACGAACCGTCAGCTCGTTGTCGTCCCCTTCCTTGACGGTGACCTTCCCGTTGGCCGGGTCGTAGAGTTCCGCCTTGACTTCGTATTTATGATCACCCGACTTCAAGGTCAGCACAACGAGTCCCATACTGCTAGTCTGCTCGGTCTTGTCACCGACCTTGACCGTGGCGTTCGGAACTGGCGAAGATGTTTGGTCGTCGACGACCAAGACAGCCAGTGAGGCGGTCTTGCAATCGCCCCCTTTGGTCATTTCGATGACGAGCTCGGGGTTGTCTCCCTCGACGATCTCGACCTTGCCTGTGACGTCGTCGTAGTCCTTGAGGGTCGCTTTGTAATCGTGCTTGCCGACTGGAAGTTCGACCGTTGCTAGTCCGTTGCCGCTGGTGGTGTCGGATTGATCGCCGACAGTCACAGCGGCACCCTCGAGCAGTTCGCCCGATTCTTTGTCTTTCACCAACACGGTCAGGCCCTGACGCTTGCAATCGCCCGCTTCTGGCTTGAGCTCGATAATAAGCACATCGTTCTTCTCTTGCTTTACATCGACGGCGCCCGAATTTGTCTGGTATCCTTCGCGCGATGCCTCGTAAGCTTGCTTACCTACCGTGGTTTGAATCTTTGCATTGCCCGAGTTGTCGGACATCACCGACTTGTCGGCGATGTTAATTTTTGCGCCCGAAATCGTGTCGGTCGACCCTTCCTCGACAACGCGAATGAGCAATTCGATAGACTTTTCGCCGGGTGGCTTCACCGGCGTTTCGCCGCCCGAGCCGGTGCCGGTAAGTGTGAAACTAGTCGGAACATTCTCTTCACCCTGCCCGATTTGGTTGAGCGAGTTAAACCCAGCGTTCGCTGGATTGAACGAGGCTGAAACGACGTTCTTGCTCCCCTCGGGATTGTCCCATTCAATCCGCCATAGCGTGTTGGGATCGCCGACTTGCCACAGTAAGAAGCCCTTACAACCTTCGTCGGCCGCATCTTTGGCGTTGGGGGTTTCGACAGAAACAAAACTGGTCGACTCGCCCGGTTTCAAGATTTTCTTATCCGGGAACGTCATAAAGTCCCCCCGCTCGTGTCCTTGGTTACCGAGGGTGAGCGTACGCTGCGTGCCGTTCGTGACGGTGACCATGCAACTGCTCGCGGCATCGGGACCAACTGGTGTTGGGCCCGGAGTTGGCACCGGTGGCGTGCTTCCCTGTTGCGCGAATTCAAAGTCGAAATCGTCGTCACGATTCGAGCCCACGAGGCGATACTTGGCATCGTTCTTCGGTGCGATCGTCGCAAATGTGTCCTTCGACGGCAGCAAATAACCGTTTTCCCATCGCATATCGAGTCGCGTGTTATCGGGGTCGCCCACTACCAAGTACGACACCGAGCCACCGGTGCCGACCGGTTTCGGAACTGGACCGAGCAGCGAGTTGCTAATTTCAAATGAGCCTTCCCCTCCATTGGGAGGTATTTCCGTCGGAACCGTCCCTTTGATCGAAGCCAACTTTGACTCCGGCTTGGCACTACCGGGCACGAGCTGTAGCGGCAAAGTTGATTTGTTTTTAATGGTGATCCGCGACTTTTTGGAATGCGGAATAATGTCGATAAGATCGCCAGGACCGAACCCTTCCAGCGATTTGCCGGCCTGCGTACCGGCGGCTTGCGTACCGTTTTCGGTAATGCCCTGCGCCTTGCCGACAATCGCTTCAAACTTCGGGCTCAGTTTGTCGAACGCGTTGACCGACTCTTGAAACGCACTGCTGTTAACACGGCCTTGTATGGCCTCGGCTAGCTTGCGAAGCGTTTCTGCCTTTGGATCGCCCGCCTTTTCGAGTCGGTCCATGCGGTCCATCATGTCGTCGAAATCAGGCTGACGTTTGAGCCACTCGGCTTGGCTCGATGCCACTTTCGAGAACGCTTCGCTCGCTTTGACGCTGATCGATTGCACAGCCGTGAGCAATCGAGACATCGACTCCTCAGCCGTTTTCGGCTCCATTTTGCCCGATTGCTGCGAGAGCTTCTGGAAAGCCTCGTAGAGCTTGCTGCGCTGGGCTTCGAGCGGTTGAAATTCTTCGGGCGGAGCTTGAGCGGCAAGTTGCTGCAACGAACCCTGCAAGCCTTTCATGGCTTCGAGAAATGCCTCGCGGCGCTTCTTGGCCGCCTCGTCGTCGGCCACTATTTTGGCGGCCGGCAATTGCAGCGCGTCGAGCAATCCACCGGGAACAATGTTGATATTCATGACTGGCTCCACTTTTTTGCGGCGGGCAAGCTAGGTTGTGTCGTTGTGCCGGATATATTCGACGAAAGATCGCCA
>JBGSWC010000451.1:0-8706 GCA_041752635.1 Pirellulales bacterium
GGGACGCCCATGCTACCAATCCTTTCCTCTCGACTCTCCACACTCGACTCTCGACTCGCAAAAATGGGTTTTGTCAAAAACGTCACCAACTGGTCAGTCAAAACCCAGGTACGAAATTCACAGGCGACGTGCGAAATCGACTGGAAAAAAAGGTGCTTTTGCATTTTTCGGGCGGAACAAAATCCGGGGTTTTGTCCCCTCCAATCGTGTTGGCCATTTTGGGGTCAAAACGGTCAAAACTTTTGGAGGCGGCAGTGGGCAGTCATCCGTGACAACCAAGCGCAGAATTGGTTCCCAGGTCCGCAAACCCATCTAGCCCCGCCAGCGAGGGTTGCGTAACCTTCTAGTGCTTGTTGAAACGAAAAACGGGCGTGCCACTGGCTCCGCCAGTGCTTCGTAAGGCAATACGCCACAACAATTGGCACTGGCAGAGCCAGTGGCACACAACTAATTGCATTTGACTGTCCACTAGTTCGCCCCCCACGCAGAACGAACGCAAGCATGGCGAAACCTCGCAAATCAGGTCGCAACACGAACGTTACCGAAGACCCCAAGCCGGGGCCAGCGAAGTCGCATGCCGTGCGCGAAACGATTGAATCGGTAGCCGTCGCGTTTGTGTTGGCGTTTTTGTTTCGCACATTCGTTGCCGAGGCGTTCATCATTCCGACCGGCTCGATGTCGCCCTCGCTGATGGGGGCTCACAAAGATGTCGAATGCAGCCAATGCAACACACGATTCAAGGTGAACAGCAGCAACGATGATGTGAGAGGGCCCGATCGTAAGTTGCTCGAAGCTGGCGTCGGTGTCTGTCCCGAGTGCCGACACGTCGAAGCATTTCGCGAAGCGATCGGCAACGGCTGGGGCGATCCGACTGTCACCAGCGTCGACGCCCCCAACTACTCGGGCGACCGCATTGTGGTGAGCAAATACCAATATGCACTCAACGAACCCGAGCGTTGGGACGTGGTGGTGTTCAAGTATCCGGGCGACGCCGTACAGAATTACATCAAGCGACTCGTTGGCCTGCCGAACGAAACGCTCCGCGTTTGGCAGGGCGATATATTTGTTGGCCCACCCGACGCCAGTTCTGAAATCAACAGCGACGACTTCGCCATCGAACGACGCACTCCGGCCAAGGTGATGGCGATGCGGCAGTTCGTGCACGACACCGACCACGACGCAGCCGCCCTCTATCGACATGGCTTTCCGCTCCGCTGGCGCGGAGATAACGCCGAATCCGCCTGGGAGCGAGGCGTCACCGTCGATGATAAGAACGCCCAGCAAACCTACACGACTGCGCCCGCCGACGCCGACGCGATCGACTGGTTGCGATACCGCCACATTTTGGCCGATCCAGTTGTCTGGAACCAAGTCAACAAAGCCGACATTGATCCCGCGATGGCGAAAGTGATCGAGCAGGGTGACTTATTCGCCGACGCGCCGCCGCAACTCATTGCCGACTTCAATAGCTACAATACCCGCGAATTCGCTGGCATTTACACCAATCCCATGCGGATCTCGCAGATTATCAACCGTCCCGTCAGAGCACCGGCGAAACGCCCAGAAGGCGAAGGGAGCGTCTTGCAAGTTTCGCCACAACTGCTTGGCACACACTGGACTGGTGACTTGATGCTCGAAGCCGAACTGCAAGCCGAATCGGCCAGCGGGACCCTCTGGCTTCAGCTCGTCGAGGCGGGGCACCAATTTCGTTGTGCGATCGACCTCGCTACCGGTAAGGCGACGTTGTCGATCATTCCTTGGGAAAGCGACGCCCCGGTCGATTCGTTCGCACCGACCGCGTCGACAGCCATCAAAGGCAAAGGCGCGCACAAAATTCAATTTGCCAACGTCGACGATCAATTGCTGCTGTGGATCGACGGTGAACTCGTCGAATTCGAAATGCCCACGACGTACGACTGGCAGCAACTGTTCGGCCCCAGGGACGAGATTCGCCCCCGCTTGGGCGACGATAATACTGGCGACATGGCTCCTGCCGCCATCGGCACCGAGGGGGCCGCGCTCGCGGTCAATCGGCTCGCTCTGTTTCGCGACATCTATTACATCTCGACCGACAACGACAGTGATGTTTCGGACGGCATCGGCGCAGATGTGCTCCGCGAGCCAACTCGCTGGGCCGAGTACACGCGTCGCAGCCCGGTTCAATTCGCGCTCGGTCCCGACCAGTTCTTCGTGATGGGCGACAACAGCCCCCAAAGCAAAGACGCCCGCATCTGGAACCAAGCCAAGCACCGCGGCGATCGTCCACCCAACGGTTGGCCGCTGAGCAATCGGGGACAAGTCATCAACGAACCGGGGGGGGCCTTCTTGTCACGTAAGTTGCTCATCGGCCGCGCAGTTTTCGTCGCTTGGCCCCACCCTTGGTATAAAGTTGTGCCTAACTTTGGCGACATGCGACTGATTCGTTAGTCGATTGCCTGGTCAACGAGGAATGATTGGCGTTGGCGGGTGAATCCTGGTTGTCAGGTTTGACAGATTTCGACCTGCCGAATGTGGCGACGGCTCGATTTGTGGCAGCGGGTCACGGCTGGAAGGCCGCGTAATCGCTCGGCGAAGCGCCGTCGAGACAAGCGTCGATAATTCGGCGGCCGAGAGGCTGCAGGTCGTCGGAGGTGAAGCCACGGAGTTGCTCATGAAAGAAGCGAGTAAGGATTTCGGCTCCTTTGTCGTAGGCTTGTTCGCCGACTTCGGGCTGCTGAGAGACGTCCATGAACCACTTGCCGATCGTTTGGCCTTCGACCTGAATCGTTTCTTTGTGATAACCAAGCAGCGGGCATCGCGACGGCTTGAGGTCATCGACATTAAAGTGGGCCGACCCACGTCGCGCGAGATATTCACGAGCGATCCACTGGGGCGCAAAGCCGACGTGCCAGCAACCAATATGTTGGTTGGGAATCAGCACGAACTGGGTGCTGGTCGTGTTCATGACTTGATCGAGAAGGATGTTGGCCTGATCGACCTTGCGACCCGTCGCGAAGGGCCAAAATGAGCCAACCCCTTCACTCTGCATGCCCCCTTGGTCGACGATGGAAGGGTTGCCGTGCCCACGCGGGGCCACCAACCGCCAGAGCCACGCCAGCGGTGCCGGCAAGACATGGAACAACCCAATGATGCCGTAGGTGGGCTTGTCGGCGGTGCATGGGGGACAGCGGACCCCAAAGCTGCGAATGTCGACTGTCACGGCCTCTTTGACGACGTTCGGCACATAATTGCGTGGTACGATGACACGCGGATTCGGGCAGGGTTTGCCCGGTTCGTCGAACGTGTGCTCCCAAATGAGTGCCGTAGAACCGGGCCGCGCGTCGATGTTCAAAAACAACAACGGTCCCGGTGGCGAGACCGTTATCTTTTCGAGATACGGATCGATGCCATATTCATCGATGTGGTTGACACGCACGAACCACGCATTCTCGGCGTCGATGAGCGAAAGTTTTTTCTCGGGGCCGTCGTGATTTTGCAGCGCGGGGTGACAGAGCGCCATGTCGTCGGTCACGGGCAGCAGATCGCAGCCACGCGGCAGCGTGAGTTTGCGAACGTCGCCGGTCACGAGATTCTTGCCCAACAGCAATGTGCCGTCGGCTTGACGGTGCATCTGTTCGAGCATTTCGCTTTTGCCACCTCCCGACGCCCCCTCGTGCATGATCACGGTTTTGTTGTCGTAGGGTGTGACGACTACCACAGTCGAACAGTGGGCAGTGGTCCAGGGCTGTTCGGCGCGTTCGCCCATGGTGAGCAACATGCCATAGACCCCTTTCTTCGCCGATGGGCCTGGGTAAAGGTTATAGCTAAAGAGCTCGTGCAGACTGGCTTCGCCTTCGAATCGTCGGTTATGAACAACAACTTGCTTGCCGTCGAACCGCGTGTGACGGAAAGGGGGAGCGACATACAGCACGGCACCATGATAATAATCGGCCCCCGACTCGCGAACTTCATCGAGCGGTACAATGCCCTGGAGCATCGCCAAACCTAGCGCGAAGAAACCTGAATTTGCCGGTGCAATGGCGACCGCATCAAGCGGATTGTCGGGCAATCCGGTACGAAAGAAGAAACAGGCAATCGGCTGCTGCTTGAGCCACGCCAGCGTCTCGTCACGCAACTCCGAAAATGCTCCCCCGAAACGCTGCTCGTAAGTCGGTTTGTCAGTGGCCGAACCATCGCCCACAACCATGCAGTCGGGGTCGCGGCGACGCATGTAGGCCTCTACGTAGTTGGCAGCGATACCATTCTTGACACGGCAGACCTCGACTTCGGGCACGAAACTGCCGTCGACGTCGTAGCCGACAGTGTAGTATCCGTCGGGGCTTGCTTCGCCAAGGCCCAACGAGGGGTCGGGGATCGCCAAAGCCATCAAGTCTTCGACGCTTCCGGCGAGGTGCAACCGGCCTGCCGCCTCAGCCGCTTCGAGAACCGACATCGCTGAGTGAGAGAGGGACAATTCAGGCAGGGCTTTGAGCGGCATCTTCGCGGTCTCGCAGTGGGGGCGGATTAATCGTAGAAGAGTCTACCAATTGGGCACGAGACGCGAAACCAAGCGAGCGAAGTGCCCCGGAGAGTGCGGCATCCATTTGCAAATTTCAGCACCAAGGTTTTCTGCGTATTTACGTGCTTGGCGTGGCTATCTCAACTTCGCGTCAATCCGTCGCTTTAACCGTCGACTAACGCCGATTCATCTCGCGGAGCGAGATGACGACTTTACTTCACCCGCAGATCAAACGGCATCGTCAACACCACCGGCTCTTTGAACATCTGCTGCATGAGTCTGGCTTTCTTCGCAATGGCGGCCAGTTCGGGGGAGAGCTGTTCCATACTAAATTGGGTACCAATCTTGATGGCGACTTCCTTCTCGGCTTCGTTGTCGCCGAACAGAGACTCGAAGAAGTCGACTGGTTCAGGCAAGGTTTCAATTTTCACCTTCTCGTCGGCTTTGACGCCGGCGAGTTTCTTTGCTTCGGCAATCGCGTCGTGCAGGGTGCCGATTTCGTCGACGAGGCCGTTCGCCTTGGCGGCGATGCCCGTGTAGACTTTGCCACCGGCGAGGTCTCTGAGTTTCTCGATCGGCATGTCGCGACCGGCGGCTGCTTTGCTGGTGAATTGCTCATAAGTCTCTTCCATATTTGAACGGAAGACGTCGCGTTCGCTGGCGGTGAAACCCGTTTCTATCGAGAAGAGCCCACTATTTTTGCCGCGAGAGATGACTCCCGTATCGATGCCGACGCGGTCCATCAATCGGCCGATGGCGATCTTGCCGCCGACAACACCAATCGACCCGGTCACGGTGCCCGGCTCGGCATAGATTTTGTCGCAGCCCATCGCGATGTAGTAACCACCGCTGGCGGCCGTGTCGCCCATGCTGGCGACGATCGGCTTGTCGAGCGTTTCGATCTCGCGCCACATCATGTCGCTGGCAATGGCCGACCCGCCGGGGCTGTCGATCCTCAGCACAATCGCCACCACGTCGTCGTCTTCGTTGGCGTCGTGCAAGGCTTTGACGATGGTGTCGCTGCCGAGTGTTGAACTACCGAATAGATCCGACGAGCTCTTGCCCGACATGATGGGGCCGACGGCATAGACGACGGCAATCTTCTTGCCGCTGCTCGCTTTGCCGCCGCTGGTGCCCGAGAGCAATTGCAGCAGCTTGAACATGCCGGTCGGTCCAGAGAAATCGGTGTCCACTTTCTTCTTGCCGTAGTTCAGTACGTAAACGAGCTCGTCAGCATCGTATTCCTTGGTGAGTTGCTCTTTTAATTCGTCGCCGTAGGCGACGCGGTCGATAAGGTTTATTTCTTTCGCCTTGCTTGCCGAGAGCAAACCAATGTCGATCGCGTCGATCACCTGTTTGCGGCGAATCGGTCGATCGCTGGTGATGGTGTCGACGATGTGTTCGTAGAGGCTATCGACCAGGCTGGTCAGGTTTTCCTTCACTGGCTGGCTCCAACCGCGCCGTGTGTACGACTCAGCAAAGCCCTTGGCTTCGCCCATGTGAATAAAGTCGGCTTTGACGCCCAGCACTTCGAACATGCCCTTATAGAAGGTCGTTTCGACTCGCAGGCCCGGCACCATCAGGCTGCCCGATTCGGGAAGCGTGATGTCATTGCAGGCGGTTGCGACTAGGTAGTCTGGCGTCATGCCAGACTCCATATAGGCGTGAACCTTCTTGCCCGATTCGCGGAAGCGAGCAATCGCGGCGCGCAATTCGTTCAACTGCCCGTAACCGGCAGCGAGGCCTTTGAACTCGATCACGAGTCCATTGATTTTATCGTCTTCAGCGGCCTTTTCGATGCGACCGATGATGGTCGCCAAATCGTCGGTCAACTCGGCAAACGGGCTGCCACTGGGCGCACCTTCGGGAGTTGCTCCGCTGAGTGTGATGTAAGCGAGTCGTGCCTTGGTGAGTTTCGCTGGCTTGGGTTCGCCTGTGTCTTTCGCGTCGACTGTTTTTTCAACTGGCTGCTTGGCGGTCTTCTCGTCATCGGCAACGGCCCATGGCATCGCCAGTAATAGCAGTGCCAGCATCGTGACGAAGTTGATCGATGTCTTGCTCATCTTTGAAGTCTCCAGCTGGGTATCGACGTTTGTTGTCGTTTATGGAACTGATTCCCGGCACGCGTTTTATCCTTCAACGAAGGGCCGGGCACGCATCGGAACGTTGATGTTTACTCTAGCAACGCCTCGCTCGGTTTGCTAACTTCCGCCACCCCCGCGTGCGGGGCTGTCTCGTAGTCTACCTTCTCCAGTTACCGAGGGTTTCGATATGTTGGGCCGAATCGTCGGTTTTGCGGCAGTTTGCATGGTTTTTTTCGCTAGTGTGTCGGCAACAGCCGATCCACTGTGGTCCAGGTTTGCGCCAGTACAACGAATTGAGTCTGACCCAACGGGTGACTACACGCTCCGCGATATTCACGGTCCGTGGCTTGTGATGGCCGCCACATTTAATGGCGACGGAGCCGAGCAGCAGGCTCGTGAGTTGGTAGTCGAACTTCGCCAACGCTACAACCTGGCCGCCTATCATTACCATCTTACTTTCCAGCACCAAGCCGACAACCTGGGCCGCGGCATCGACCACTACGGCGAACGCATCCGTCGCCAGTATAAGACACAAAAGAGCGACGAACATGCGGTGCTTGTCGGCGATTTTCCCTCGATCGACGACACGGCCGCGCAAGCACGACTCGACGAGGTCAAACACTTGCACCCCGCCGCACTCGAAAAAGAGTTTCTCGAAACGTCGCAGTCGCTCGCCCGCGAACGCGAATACCTACGCCGACTTACTGGCAGCAAATCGCCCGGGCCGATGCAAAAAGCATTCATGACGCGCAACCCACTGCTGCCCGAAGAATATTTTCAGCCCAACAGCGTCGACAAGTTTGTCGAAGACATGAACGTCGGAGTCACGCATTCGCTGCTCGATTGCCCCGGACTCTACTCCGTGCAAATCGCCACTTTCCGAGGCCGCTCGCAATTGCAGGGGGCGTTCAGCACTGGCAAAAAGCACGGTAGCGTCAAACGCGACGAGGTCGATCCGCTCGTCGAAGCGGCCGAAAAGGCCCACGAGCTGACTGTGTTCTTGCGTGCCAAGGGCTGGCCCGCATTCGAGTTTCACGACCGCACCGAGAGCTTCGTAACCGTTGGGTCGTTTGACGAAGTCGCGCAGCAGGGTCCCAGCGGACAGCAAGTCGCCTCGCGGAACGTCGACATTATCATGCGCACATTCGGAGCGGCTTACGCCACGCCCCAAGACCTGACGCCTACGCTCTCGCAGGGAGCCCCCCGAGTCGATCCAAACGCCGTGAGACAGCAATTCGAAAACATGTTCAACAGCGAACATGGACAGGTGACTGGCGGGCTACAACCCAAGTTTGTGCAGATCGTTTCGGGCACCGACAAGAAAGTCAACGTGATTCCGCTCGACATCCACCCCGAAGTGATCAAAGCTCCCAAAAAATCGGTCAGTAGTGCGTACATTTGGAATCGTTAAAATGCTTCTCGTCATTCCCGCGTGGGCGGGAATCCAGACGCAGCGTTTTCACTCTAGATTCCCGCCCACGCGGGAATGACGTATTGCAACATGTCCACGAAACCCCGGCTGATCGTCGGTACACACAACGCAAAGAAGGGCCGCGAGATTGTCGAACTGCTCGCCGGTACGGGCATCGACGTTCTCACTCTTGCCGACTTAGCGAACTCGATCGAGGTCAACGAAACGGGGACGATCTTTGCCGAGAACGCCAGACTCAAGGCGTGCCAACAAGCCAAGCACCTTAGTGAATGGGTGCTCGCCGACGACAGCGGCATCGAGGTCGATGCCTTAGATGGCGCGCCGGGTGTTTATTCGGCCCGCTTCGCTGGTGCGCCGGGAGATGACGAGGCGAACAACCAATTGCTGCTCGAAAAGCTGGCTGGTTTACCGCCCGAAAAACGGGGCGCGGGCTATTACTGTCACATCACACTTGCCAATCCGCTAGGCGAAATCGTCGCCGAAGCGACCGGTCGCTGCCGCGGGCGGATTTTGACCGCAAGGCATGGCGCGGGTGGTTTCGGTTACGATCCCCTCTTTCTGGTTCGCGAATACCATCAGACTTTTGGCGAGCTCGGACCCGCCGTCAAACGCGCGCTCAGCCACCGCTCGCGGGCGCTAAGGCAGATTCTGCCGAGCGTCGTCGAGCTACTCGAGCCGCGCACGTCAGTAAG
>JBGSWC010000452.1:0-11664 GCA_041752635.1 Pirellulales bacterium
GACCGCCCCCCCGGATACCACCGCTCGGACTGACGGCGTTCGCCTTCGGCCGTGACGTGAACGAGCGCCGCACGCTGGAGCATTGACTTGCCGAATAGCCGCAGATAGACGCGCTTCTTGATTCCCTTTTGCTGCATCGGCCAGTCATCGAGCATGCCGTGAAGCGACACGATGTAGGGAGTGCCGCTCTGCTGACAGGCTCGTGCGAAACGCAGATTGAAACGATCCCAGGGCGTATGCAAATGCACGACATCGTGCTGTGCGACGAGTGCCTTGACGCCATCGTGGCTGATGCCGCGCAGGTTTTGGATGCGGGGTGCGTCGGCGGGCCACTCGTTTGGTACATCGGCCGTGTCAAAAGTCGCCAGCGTGATCGCATTGCCCCGTTCGGCCAGTACACCGCACAAGTCGAGCACGCAGCGAACGACGCCCCCCGCTTCGAGGCGAACCGCGTCGATGTAGTGTAGTATGCGTGGTGGCTGAGTTGTCACGCTTGGCTCGTTGGGACCAGATGAATCAACATGAATGAACCGCGTCAAGAAAGCGTAAACCCTTTTCAGCCGTCAGCGGTCGACGCGACCGAGGGGGTGACTTCGACCGCTATTATATCGACTGTCGATACGTCGACCGAGCCTACGCGATTCCGGTGGCAGGTGATACCGGCGGTCATCACGACGATTCCGCTAATCTACACGATCTCCGCGGCTTTCATGCTGGGAACCTATGTAATCGGATCGATCTTCGATAATTCGCCGGACGTCGGTGCTACAATGCATTGCGTGAGCACGATGGCCGTCTCATGTTCGTTAGGGATGTCGATTCACGCTTGGTGGAACGAGCGGGCGGGCGACGCAATTGTTTGGACAGCCATCGCAGTGGCGATTTTTGTAGTGATGTTGACACCGACAGTTAGTTAGTCGTTACGTTGTCTTGCGTTGGCCGCAATGGCCTTTTAGAAACGTAATCGCCTACGCCGGCACGATGAAACTCAAGTGCATCTCCGCATGACGGCAATGGAAGGCGATCCAATCGTCGCGCGTCATTTTGCCTAAGAACTTCGACTTCGCCGGGAGCGTGGCCGACTCAAAGCGATCGACGGCGACGCGAAACGCTTCGATTCCCGCGCGAGTCTCGACTTCGTCGGGAGGCATAAAGACCGGCTTCATCGACGGAGTCATCTGAAAGCCGGGCCGGAGGCCATTCTTGAGCAACCACCCCTTAAACAGCGGCGCGAACCAGCCAATCACCAGCGGCGGGGCGACCTGGTTGTCGTCGGTTGCGCTGTCGAGCGACTGGGCCAAATGTCGGCAGATTCTTCCCAGGCTCCAGTTGCCCAGTTGCTGCCACTCGCCGGCCGCGAGTCGCTCGGCGTCGGCGAGCGCTTCGCCGATCGTGGCGAAATGCAATTCGCGGCGACCGGTGACTTTGGCCGTGTTGACGGTTGCGGGCATTTGTTTAGTCGCTTCTCGTAGCTAAGCCGACCGTCATTTCCGCCTGCTTGGGAGTGACAAAGGCCCTGACGGAAAAATAAAGTCGGTTAAGTCGCACCGCCGGCCGGAGTCGTGAGCTCTTTGATCTCTTTCTCAATCTCGGCTTGTCGCGCGACGGCGGATTCTTTCTGGGCCTTCGACTCGTCGAGCTTTCGCTGCGCCTCCGCAGCCGCTTCGTCGGCAGCGGCGGCTTGGGCCGTCACCCGTTCGAGTTCGGCATTGAGTCGCTCGCGAACCACCTCGGGATGATTCCAGCCCAGATTGACTTCGAGGTTGGGTAGCTTTTCTTCAAGCTGTTTGGCTGCCTGATACGTCACTGGCGTTTGCCAAACGTAGAGCTTTTCGAGCCGCTTTGCATCTGCGAGTACAGTGAGCGAAGCGTCGGTCACCTTCGTGCCATAAACGTTCAGATAGTCGAGCCCAGGCAACTCGGCAACGGCGGCCACGACCGGGTCGCCAATCTGTGTGTTTTCGAGGTGCAGTTTTCGTAAATGCGTGAAGCTGGCAAGGTCAGCCGCACAGGCATCGGTGATTGAACTGCCGTGTAAGTCAAGCTCGACCAAGGCGGGTGCGAGACCGACAATCACTTTCACACTCTCGTCGTTCACCGCTTCCGCCCCGCTGGGAAAGCTGACCCGTAGTTCGTTGCTTCCCGCGTACAGCGGCATGACGAGGGCACCGAGTTTTTCGACAGCCGCGATGGCAGCCGGTGCCGCTGGCTCGACAGTGGGCAGCGGCGGCAACTCGGTTTTCGTGGTATCGCCAGCCCCATCGTCGGGCGTCGGAGTCTCGGCCGCTGGGGCATCTGCCGTGACGAGCGCGGCGAAGTCCTTCGTACCGTTGATCCAATTCTTGATCAACTCGATTTGCTCCGCCGGCAATGGCTTCCCCCCCTTGGGCATCCGCAATTTGTCGTCAGCGGGCAGGATGAGCCTTGCGTAGACCTCGCTGTTGTCAGCATCTTCAGCAAGCAGCAACCCTTCCTCTTCAGCCGCGACAATCGCCTTGGCGTCGTGGAGGGCGAGTTTCGCGTCACCGAGTTGTTTTTTCTCACCGTGACAGCCGCCGCAGCGTTCCGTGAGAATTGGTTTGATTTGTGTTTCGAAATCAATCGCATCGGCCGCCACGGCGGGCACCGCGAGCGATAGGGCAAGCATCAGCATCAAGTGTCGCATTTGATTTTTCTCCGGGCGTCTATCCGTCATTCCCGCAAAAGTGGGGGAATGACGCTGTTCAGTGTTGCTTCTGGCTTTTTATTGTAACTTGCCAACTGGCTCGACTCCAACTCCCTGAAAAATCGGTTGCTAAACACAATGGCCAAAAATCGTTGTCGAATTAAGGTAGGGCGTGTGGTAGAACAGACTTGTGGCCGAGAGCGTTGTCGTAGGTAGTAAAAGGGGTCGGCTCCCACCAAAATGATTCCTCAACGACTGACTTTCATCACCAACAGAGAGTTTTGATCAATTCTGAACCATGTGGTCGTTCAAAACCCAGGACGTCGAGGCGCTCGTCACGTGAAGAATCGACTGGAAAACAAGTGGTTTTTGTAATCGCGAGGCGACAAAGTCAGACGGGTTTTGAACGCGTGAATGGTTTCTGCAAATACGTGGTCAAAACGATCAAAACTATCTATTCAACGCGACCAATTTCGACGTGCCCATTTCGACGACGCAAACCGTTCTTGCTGACCGCTGAAAGCTGATCGTTCGACAGCCAGGCCCGAAGGCGACACCATTCATCGCACCGCGACTCGACTGAGGCAGTACTTGCCCGGACGCGAGATTCTGGCTGCGCGGGGGCGCGATTGGTTGGTCGACGCGTCGGCGCTGGCCGGCGCGACGATCGCCGACGTCGAAGCGAGGGGCAAGCACTTGCTCATCAAACTCGCCGATGGCCGCGTCGTGCATGGGCATAGTGGTATGACTGGCAGTTGGCATGTTTACGCCCACGGCCAAGCCTGGCAGAAGCCCGAGAAGCGTGCCGCGCTGGTGATCGAGACGAGCGAAGTAGTCGTCGTGTTTTTCAGCCCGAAGCAGCTTGAAGTCCTCTCGCCCGATGGTTTCCGTCGGCACCGTCAGTTACTGATGCTTGGTCCCGACTTGCTCGCCGCCGAGGTCGACATCGATCAGCTTGTTTTCCGCTTTCGGCGTCACAACGCTGCGCCGCTGGGCGTGGCTGTGATGAAGCAAACCATCTGTTGCGGCATCGGCAATGTGTATAAGTCGGAGCTCTTGTTCTTGCACAATCTCGACCCTTTCGCGCCGGTCGCTGTGGTCGACGACGACGCGCTGCGTGATCTACTCGATCTGGCTCGCGAGCTGATGCACTTCAACCTGCAAGGTCACAAGCGAACGACTCGCACCGAAGGTGACGGTGGTCGACTGTGGGTTTATGGACGACGAGGCGAACCTTGTTACCTGTGCGGTAGCGCGATTCACCTCACTCGCCAAGGGGACGCGGGACGCACGACCTACTGGTGTCCCGATTGTCAACCGGCGGCCGTGGGATACGAGTTGGCCCGGCCAGCACGCAACGAGGCTCAGCAGCGACGAAGGCCACCGATTAAGGGGTGTGGGTGAGAAGAGTGACTGCTGCGCGACTGCGACGAGGCGTAGCTCGTCGGCTAGTGGCGAAGCTTGAGTGCGACGAGTGGGAGAAACTACTTGTCACTATTGACTGGCGGAGTCATCAATTCGATTTCTTCAGTCTCGACTGCTTCCACGGGCCCCTCGAACAGCATGCCCCCTTCGTGTGGATGCTGGTCGTAGACGCCGTGGCTGACAGCGAGGGCCGCTTTCGTCGAGGCGTAATTGAGCGGCATCGATCGTCCGCGTCGACTGGCGAGTTCGGCGGCGTCGCGATAAGCGGCCGCCGGCCAAGCTCCTTCCGCGAGAAACACGCCGTCGAATTCAAGCAGTGTTCCTTTGCTGAAGTGAACGTTCTTGATTGCGATCGCATGTTCGGTAAGCGAGCGATAGTATCGCGACTCGGCTTCGGCCAAACGTCGCTGGGCGTCGAGCAGCAAATCGAGCGGCACTTTGTCGGACTCGAACGCGGCACTCACGGCTTCGAGTTGCTCGCGGCTAGCCACCAGTCGGTTGTAGCTGGTGAGTGCCGTTTCGTAAGCGCGATCGACATCGGCGACGCTGCCGGCCACTTCGTTAACGACTTCGTCTTGAGCATTACGCAGCAAGGCTCGCGAGCGAGCGAGCAGCAATTCGGCATTGCGAACCGCCGAATGGGCGCGGCGAAAACCGATTGGCATGTCGAGTTCGAGTCCAACTTGCCACTCTTGGAAGTCGCCCGAGACGAGGTCGTCGTAAGCATTGTCGAAACGACCGACACCGTTGCTCGACGAATCGAGCAGGTCGTTGCCGAAACCACGGAACCGATAGCGACCAACCGCGTCGAGCTGTGGCAGCAAATGATTCTTGCTCGCGATCAATTCCAATTCACGACCGCGGATGGCCCACTTTTGGCGACGCAACTCGGCACGACGGACGACCGCTTCGCTCGCCACCTCGTGCCAGTCGAACGAGATCGCAGCGAGCACCGGTTCGTCGCGCGGACGGAGTAGCTCGCCATCGGCGGCCGGCAGATTCATCAGCAGCCGCAGGCGGCGTTCGGCAACATGCACACCTGGGTTGCCCCGGAAGGTGCCTCCGGGGCTGCCATTACCGACACGAGTGCCGTCGAACAGTCGGCCCGAGAGCGCATTTTGGACTTCCTCTTCAAAGCGATAGTACTGTTCGCGGGCCTGGGCCTCTTTCTCGGCTTCGCCACCGCGGCGGCCCGCCTCGTACAATGCTCGCACCCGGCGCCAAGTCTCGAGCGATGTGTCGCGAGCGGCAATTTTGGCGTCGAGGTCGCGATAGGCGAAGTACAAATCCCAGTAGGCGTTTTCGATGTTGCTCACGTAGTTGCGAACGGCGATTTCAAACTCCGTGAGCTCGACATCGGTCCGCACGCGAGCGAGCAGTACACCATTGTAAGTGCCTGGCGCGGTCCCCGGGCCAGCAATGCGATTGAACTGCATTCCGCTCCCTTGCAGCAGCGGATGGCGTGCCTCCATTTCCATTTTCACGGTATACGCGTGCGTGAAGGCATTGCCGGGGGCGTTGTTCGAGTCGAATTCAATGATGTTGCGAGCGGCGAATTCGGTTCCTGTGACCGAGCGCTTGGTGATTTGACTCTGCGAAACGGCCGCGTCTTGGGTCAGCAATCGCGTACCACCGCCGAAGAATTCGTTGTTGATCGCCCGGTCGTTATTCTCGAAAGAGAAATCCGAACGAAACTGAGCATCGAATGCACTGAGCGCCGCTTCGATGCCGCGCGTTGCATCGGTTTCGACAATCGCCTTGTCGTAAATTGTCTCGACAGCATCGGGTGTGCGGACGATGGCACCCCCCAGATCGGGCAGCACGTCGCTGGTCGCGAGCGCCAGTTGCACAGTCTCGGCCAGTGTGATGTCGCGGTACTTAGTCGGTTCGCCCGACGACAAAAGCCGCGGCGCGAGTGATTTGATTTTCGCGTCACACTCGGCTTCGGAACAAGAATTGATGGCCGGAAATTCAATCGCGCTGGCCGTTTTTAGATAAGGATCGCAGGCGACACCGTCGCCACAGGCCACAAACGCATCGCGACGCGCACGGCACCCGGGTGCTAGCAGCACCAGAATCGCGAGCAGCAGCCTAAGCGATTTACTTTTGCGATGCATCGACGGCGAGTTCGTTGAGTTAGCCATTGCGAGTTGCCAGCACCGACCAGACGAGCCGAGCGGCGCTGCCTATTTGTTTCGACCACGCGCTACTGGCATAATCAGCAAAACTTGCCAACTCACCGCGATCGGTGTGAACGGAAAAACAGGCAAACTACGCGCTAGCGACGGCGGACCCCGCGTGGCTTATTTGCCACATCCCGCGCCAAAACCGCCGGGACGTTTATACTGAGGCCTATGTCGGTCACCTCACACCATCTCGATGCCACTTCGGACAGCGTTTATCGCGAGCTCGATGACGTGCTCGACGCATGCACGACGCTAGCAAGGCGACCGCAGTCAGCGGCTGAGTTCTATCAGACGCTTGCACCGCTCATCTATACTGCGCTGTCGGCTGAGAGCGTTTGTGTCTGGCAAAGCGACGATCCTCGGCGGCAACGTGCCATGGCGGCTGTTGGTCGCGTCGCACAGCCCGACGCCACTTTGACACGAGAACGCCTCGAACAGGTGCTGGCCGACGCTCCGCGCGATCGCATCAGCGAAGCGAACACTGCCAATGGGTCACACGTGTTTGTGCTGCCGGTGTCGCCGCGCGATTGGCTCGGTGAAGGTTGGGACTCGAATGCGATGACGAGCGATCGTAATTGGTCGCACATCGCGATTGAAGTCGGCGGCGACTTGCCTCCGTCGACCTATCTTGCGACCTTCGATTTTTGCATGACGCTAGCGAACATCGCGGCCGAGTTTCACGCCCGACTCCAATTCGCCAACCGACAATCGGAACAGCGCGAGTTCGGGCAGCTTGCCGCCATCGCCCAGCATGCCGGCAGCACGCTCGATCTCGAAAAAGTCACCAGCATCATCGCCAACGAAGGTCGCCGGCAGCTCGGCGAGTGCGACCGGCTAAGCGTGTTCACCGTCACTGGCGGCCGTGCTCGACTCGCGTCGACCAGCGGACTCGATCGGGTCGACCGCCGAAGTCGGGCGGTGGCCGACATGCAGCGACTCGCTACGAAGTGCCTGCGTTGGAACGCTCCGCTGGTCTTCGGCGAAGCATGTGACGATTCACCTCCTGAGCTGACCGACGAGCTGGCCCAGTATGCCGACCGCCACGATGTGCGGCATTTGGTGTTGGTGCCCATTACGCTCCACAGGGCCGAGGGGGACGCGGCGACGCTTGGCTTGCTGCTCGCCGAGCAGTTCACCGCCACGCCAATCGCCCGCGATCGGGTACAGGAATTAGCGACAGTCGTCGCCCCGGCAATGCTTGCAGCGAGCACACTCAGCCGCATTCCATTGGCCCAGTCACTCGCCAAGCTATCGGTGCTGGCGCGACCCCGTGTCGCAACCAAGCTGCTCATGGTAGCGGCGTTGATCGTAGGCGTTTTGGCAACCCTGATATTTGTCGAGCGTCCTTTTCGTATTCGTGCGACCGGTGAACTAGTGCCCGTTGAGCGGAGCCAAGTATTCGCGCCGCACGACGGCATTGTCGAACGGGTCGTCGTCGAGCATGGCAGCGTCGTTGCCGAGGACGATGTGCTGTTGGTGCTGAAAGACCCCGAACTCGACTTGGCCGAGTCGGAACTCGTTGGCGAGCGAGCGACACTCACCAGTCAGCTTGCCTCGCTACGTGCCACTCGGCTGGGACTCGCCGGCGATCGCGAGAACAACGTTGCGCGTTATCGACTATCGGCCGAAGAAGCGACCATCGAGCTAAAGCTCGCGAGTCTCGCCGAGCGCGAAAAGCTGCTCGCCTCACAGCGCGAGTCGCTCACTGTGCGGAGTCCCCGCGCGGGGCAGATACTCACCTGGCAAGTCGCCGACCGGCTCGCTCGCCGACCGGTCGAGCGTGGGCAGGCCTTGTTGCTTGTGGCCGACACCGAGGCAGGTTGGCAACTTCACATCGATGTTCCCGACGACCGTATTGGCTACGTCGAACAAGCGATTGCTGCCAATCGACTCACCATTGACTATCAACTTGCGGCCGCCAACGGACAACACGACCAACAATTTAGCAAGGCCACGCTGGTGAGCCTTGCCGAGCGGGCCAGCGAACACGAAGACTCACTTGGCAACACAAACACGACGATTGAACTCGTTGCGGCTCCCGTCGACGACACGCGAGCCGAGTTGCAAACAGCCGCGTTACGTCCCGGAGGCTCCCTCCGCGCGCGACTCGACTGCGGAGAACGCTCGCTTGGTTTTGTGTTGTTCCACGAACTGGGTCGCCGGATTCGCGATTGGTGGAGTCTTTAGTTCAGTTTTCAGTCGTTAGTTGTCAGTGCTCAGTCATCAGTTATCAGTTGTCAGTCCATAGCCGACGAGCTACGCCTCGTCGGAGTGCCTCGTTTCAGTTTTGTTTTCTCATGCGAATTCTCTTCGTTGCTATTCTTCTGCTCGTTGTTACGGACCACTGCCACGCGCAAGCCATCACGATCGAATCGGCCGTTGTGAAGTTGCTCGACGAAGCGGAACTCGCCACCCAAGAGGCGGGACTGCTCACCCGAGTGTTGGTGACCGAGGGCCAGCGAGTCCGACGCGGCGAAGTGCTCGCCACCGTCGACAGCCGACAAGCCGAGCTAATCGAAGCAGCAGCAAAGATAGAGCTTGCCCTTGCCCAAGCCGAAGCCGAAAACGACGTGGCGATTCGCTTTGCCGAGAAAGCTCGCGAAGTGGCCGAGGCCGAGCTGGCGCGATCGCAAGATTCGATCGCACAATTCCCCAAGAGCATTTCGCAGTCGCAGCTCGATGTCGAAAGCCTGACGGTCCAGAAACTGATGCTCGAGATCGAACAGGCTCAACACGAGCGTGCACTCAATAAGCTTCGCGTCGCGGCCAAAGAGACCGAACTGCGCGCCGCGCGCCTCGACGCCCAGCGTCGCCAAATCGAATCGCCGATCGATGGAACGGTAGTCGAAGTTCGCGCCAGCGTTGGCGAGTGGGTCGAACCGGGCGAGAGCCTCGTCCGCGTGGTGAGCATCGACCGGGTGAAGGTCGAAGGCTTCGTCACCGCGAGCGACGCCGCGACGCTCGCCATCGGCGGAAAAGCAAGTTTGCAGGTGCCAAACAGCCAGTTGTCCTTTACAGGCAAACTGGCCTTCGTGAGCCCCGAAATCGACCCCATCAATAACCAAGTCCGCGTGTGGGCAGAGGTTGAGAATCTGAAGTCGGAGAATGGTCAAATGGCACTGCGGCCGGGTGAGTCGGTGACGCTACGTTTGGGAGAGTAGGCAGAGGGCAGGGGGCAGTTTCAATTTTCTACCTATAGCCGACGAGCTTCGCCTCGTCACAGCAAACCTCATCAACCATCAACCATCGCATTTTTTCTCTAGTCACTCGACTGTTGGCCTCTCGATTTGACAGCAAAGCATTACAATTTGGCCTTTCGCACTCGCGCCGACGTGCTGGCGTCGGGGGTGTGGCGCGCCGAGTCGGGCACGTGGGTCGTAGGCGACCCGCTCTCGCTCGAACATTTTGAACTGACGCGCGAGCAGTGGTTCGTTGCCCAGCAACTTTCCGGCACAACTTCGCTCGACACGTTACGCCGCGAGTTTGAGAAGGCGTTCGCACCCGATCGCGTCGAACTGGCCGAGTTGTGGCACCTCGTGGGCGAACTGCATCGCCGGGGTATAGTGGTCGCAACCGGGCCAGGGCAAGCCGAGGCGTTTGCCACCAGGCGCGGCGAGCAGCGGTCTGCGAGTTGGCGGTGGGGCTGGCTACAGGTGCTCGCATGGCGGCTGCCAGGGTTCGCTCCGCAAGGAGCGATCGATTTTCTTTATCCATTCGCGCGACCGCTGTTGAGTCGACTGGGGTTTGCGGCTTCCGGTTTACTAATCGTGCTCGCGGTCGGGCTGGTGGCGACGCGGTTCGATCAGTTTGGTGAGCGATTGCCCACGGTGAGCGCATTGTGGACTCCCGAATTCATGTGGGCCGCCATCGCGACCATCTGCGTTGTGAAAGCGCTACACGAACTGGGGCATGCGCTGGTCGCCCGCCACTTGGGTGTCGATGTGTCAGAAATCGGCATAATGCTACTTTGTGGCATGCCGACTCTCTATTGCGATGTGAGCGGCGCGTGGAGACTTCCACGTCGGCGCGATCGCATGGCGATCTCGGCCGCTGGTATCGCTGTCGAAATGCTGCTGGCCGCGATGGCATGTTTTGTGTGGTGGTTCGCAAGGCCTGGAGTTGTGCAAACGCTGGCGCTCTGTGTCATGTCGTTCGCGTCAATCGGCACGCTTCTCGTCAATGGCAATCCGCTGTTGCGGTACGATGGATACTATCTGCTCAGCGACATTACCGGAGTGAGCAACCTGTGGCAACGCTCGCGCGACGCGCTGCGGCAGTGGACCATTGGCTGGCTCCGCAAACCACTGCCGGGCCAACAACTCGAACGACGCGAGTCGCCCTGGCTGGCACTGTATGGTGGTGCGTCGCAGGTCTACTTGACGATTTTGTTGGGCTCGATCGCGCTGGTCGCCTGGCGGACGCTCGCCCCCCGCGACCTCGATGTGCTGGCCTATGGAGCCGGCACCCTTTTGGTGGCGGCAACCGTGGTATCGCCGATCCGTCGCTTGACTCAGACACTACGTAACCCGCTCGCGCGGCGACGTGTTCGCTGGATTCCGGCGGGCCTATCTCTGGTGTTTGCGACGGCGCTTGCCGCCAGTGTTTGGCAGTGGCCGATCCGTCATCGCATCGATTGTCCCGCGCGAGTCGAACTTTCGGAAAGCGAAGAGGTCGTCGCCACACTCGCCGGACGACTAGTATGGGCCGTCGAACCACACTCGCACGTTTACGAGGGAGACACCATCGCTCGACTGTTGAGCGATCATGTCGAGCTCGACGTGCAAGCGGCGGCGAGTGAACTTGCGCTTGCCGAACTGAAATTACAACAGCTTCAGCAACTGCGGCCGCACGATGCGGAAGCGGCTGCACAGATACCCACGGCCGAGTCGCAAGCCTCCGCGGCGCGCACGAGGCTCGGGCGGGTGAAAGCGGAATCGGCTCGTTTGACGATTACCGCACCAAGTGCAGGAAAGGTGCTGAAGCCAGCGGCCCGCGATGATTTAGCCGAGTCGTTGACGCTCGCCACCTGGAATGGCACACCGCTCGATTCGTCGAACGAGGGGGCATGGATCGAACCGGGCGACACACTGGCTATCATTGCCCGCGAGGACCGGCGCGAGGTAAGGCTCGGCATCGCGGAGCGCGAAGTGCAACGGGTGGCCGAGCGGCAGCCGGTGCGGCTCGCGCTCGAAGCGATGCCCAATCGAATCCTGACTGGCACAATCGTGTCGATTTCGAAGGTCGCAGCGAGCCAAGGTTCGGAGAGCCACGTCGCGGGGAGCAGCCACGCCGATAATGACACACGCTGGCGAACGAGCCTTGTCGACCAGCTCGCCGATCAGGCCCGCTATGAAGCGGTCGTCGAGCTTGACGAGCCTGACGACGGGC
>JBGSWC010000453.1:0-2156 GCA_041752635.1 Pirellulales bacterium
TTTCTTTGAGGTCGAAATGGGGGTCATCGCCCGCGACGGGCTGCAATTCGTGAGCCGTCGATTCGAAGGCTTTGGGCCTCCAAACGGCTTTAATAAAGAGCAGCAGTACGACTCGCTGAATAAGTGGAAAGAATGGTACAAGTCGATTCGGCCCGATACCCCGCTGATTGTGGAGTAGGCGGATTGTGGAGTAGTTTGGCGCAACGCTCGGCCAATTAGCGAGAAAATGCGCTATTTGTCGCCGACGAGTCCAACTTGGGTGCTGTCGCAACGATGCCCTGGCAATTACAATGAAGGGCTCGATCGATTTGTAAGTTTGAGGCAATTTAGCGATATCAAATGAGTGCGGCAGTTACCGACAGAGCGACCAACGATTCCCAAGCTGGTAAGCCCCGCTACCGCTTGACCGTTAACTCCTATGACCGCACGGCGAGTCTTCTCGTGTCGCTGCTGGTCATGGTGGCGACCGTATTTTTGTCGCTATTCATCGTCTTCCTGTTTCGCACCTTCACGCCACAGATCGACGCAAAGCCGTTCGAGTTGTTCGACCCCGGTCCCCCGGGCGACGCTCCCAAGGGCTACGCCGACGAGCCCGAACCACCGGGGCTCGAAGACGCGCCGGAACTCGAAGAACCGATGCTACAAGACACTCTGACCGCCATTAGCAACGCGGCCGCCACAAAAGTCGCCATGCTCAGCAACGAAGCCTTCGATGCGGCCGATCGAGCCGGCAGGGGATCGGGGCTCGGCGACGCTCGCAACACGGGAGTTGGCGGTGGCGGTGGCGACGACTGTCCGAAGGAAATGGTGTATGAACCGGCATCGCAAGCCGACTACGAGCAGATGCTCGATTTCTTTGAGGTCGAAATGGGGGTCATCGCCCGCGACGGCAAAATCTATTACGCCCGCAACCTGTCTTCGCCCAATCCGACAACGCGAGTGGGTACTCGCGAAGAAGAGAACAAGCTCAAACGATTCTATTTCATCTCGACCGGCAACCCGCTCAAGGACATGGAAGTCAAAATTGCCCAGAAGGCGGGCATTATGAAAAATGGCGGATTGATCCTCACGTTTTATCCCGACCAACGAAAAGGCGAACTCTACGGAATCGAACGCGAGCGAATGAACGAAAATAACATCAAAGAACGCTCGCAAGTGAAGAAGACGGTCTACCGGTTTTTCCGTGTCGGATCGGCTTACGACTTCAAGATCGAATCGCAAACCTACTTTTAATCAACTACGAACCGGCTTCGATGTCCTCGACCAACCATCCAACACAAAATCGACACGCTGGCCGCTACGCTTTGCGCGTCAATGCCTACGATCGCACCGCCGGTTGGCTCATGGCAATGCTGGCGTGTGCTGTGGTTGTGTTTGGATTGTTGGTGGTGGTTTTCGTGTTTCGGATTGAGGCGAACACAGAAAGATTCGTGGGCGATGTCACACTGGCACCCAATCCCAACGACGGCGCGCTGCCGCTTCCCCCCTCGCTCGATCCGCCAGGCGACGAAACGGCAGTCGACGACGCACCACCCGAGCTTGCAGCCGCTCTCACCGCGCTCGACAGCGAAGCGGCAAAAAAGGCTGCCATGCTCGAATCGCCATCCGTGGGCGAGGGTACCACCAGCACCGTTGGCAAGCCGGTCGGTGACGATCATCGCGATCGAGGGCCGCTTGGCGAGCCCGACTGCCCGAAGGAAATGCGCTACGAACCGGTGTCGCTGGCCGATTACAAGCAGATGCTCGACTTTTTTAAGGTCGAGTTAGGGGTGATTGCTCCCGACGGAAAAATTTATTTTGCGTCAAATCTGTCATCGCCTGAACCGGTGACACGAATCGATACACGCGAAGGCGAAAACGATCGCAAGCGGTTCTATTTCATTTCCAACAGCAATCCGCTCAAAGAAATGGAACTCGCCATCGCGCGAGAGACGGGCATTATGAAACAGGGCGGTTTGGTCGTTGCCTTCTATCCCGACAAAACCAAAGGCCAGATTTACAAGCTCGAACAGATTATGATGAACGACAACAACGTCGACGACCGCTCGCAAGTGCAGAAAACCGTCTACCGGTTTTTCCGCGTCGGCCCGGCTTACGACTTCAAGATCGAATCGCAAACCTACTACTAACCAATAGTCACCAACAAATGCAGACCG
>JBGSWC010000454.1:0-3164 GCA_041752635.1 Pirellulales bacterium
TACGGACGCTTGCCTGGTTGCAATTCAAACTGGCGGAACTTCAGGATCTTGACGTGAGATCCGGTGCGGTTGTACTCAATTCGCTCGGCTTCGGTGACTCCTGAGTCACCATTGCCCGCATCGAAGCGGCGGATGCGGGCGAGCGATTCGCGAGTCCCCTCCAGAGTGAACGTGTCCTTCGCCTGGTTGAACGACGCCCTTGGCGCGCTGGCCGAAAAACGGCTGTCGTCTTTGGCCGAGCCCTCAATCTGAACGTTCCCTTCGGCGACCGCTTCGAGCGGACCCATCTGCTGATTGTGCGCAAGTTGGCCTCGTGGCGCGGTGGGATCTTCGTTGAGCTGTAGCAATTCGGCGCTCACGACCACCACATCGGGTGGCAGTCCCTTCGGATCGTTGGCGAAGAGTTCTTGCTGCCAACCATCGATCGGTCCGTAAATTCCACGTACGCGTCGATGGAATCGCAGCACACGCTGGTTCGCGTTGCCAGAGATTCCTTCTTGGAAATCGAGTCGCAGATAGCGTAGTCGTGCGGAAGAGTCGTTGGTATCTGGCGAATCGTTCGGGTTCGACGTCGCGGCGGCCAGCCCAGCGGCACTATTCGAGAGGTGGGCGCTGCGAATTGCGCCGGGGCCGCTACCCGTGATGTCGCCCGTGCCGTGGTCGTAGGTGAGCGAGCGTATCTGCACGCGGTCGTGCGAGCGTTGGCCACGTTCGTCGACCGATCGATGGTCGACGACAATGTTGCCAAGCAGCGACAGCCCAGCTAATTCTATTTTTTCGTTGCCGGCCGGTGAAGGATAAATGGGCCGCGTCAAGTTTGCCACAATGCGATCACACTGCATCCAGCTATGTTCGCTCTCGGCAAAAATGTCGCCCGAGCAAACGATGCGAGTGCCATCGACACTCAGCCCACCGCGCCAACTCATGTGAACCGGAACTTTGGTGCCACGCGTCTCGCCGATCACGCCGCCATCGACCATGACGCGGGCTTTACCTGCCCCTTCGATCCAGAACCGACTCGTCGCCGCGTCGGCGTTGACCTGCCCGGCGTAGAGTGTGAGCCCCCGGGCAGCGATGCTCGCCAGTCCTGCTTCGACGTTGGGTGCGGCAGGAGTTCCCCGCACCGTGATCATTGGTTGTGTCGAAAGTTGTTCGACGCGCAACGCCTGGCCTTCGACCCTCATCGGTTCGTCGCCCGGTTTCATGCCGACCGTCTCACGTAGTACCACGCCGCCTTGGCAAGTGACACTGGTCGCCTCGGCCTTGCGGCCGCTTAGTGCAACATCGACGCTGACTTGCTCGGATTCAAAATCAAAGCGATGCGTCGCCGGTCGGTCGTCGCTGCCCGACCCTCCCCTGCTAACGGGAATCACACCAACCGATTCGCTTGGCGTGATTGCCTGTTGGCGGAACCACGCTTGCAGTTGCCGTGTTGTGCCGGTGAGCTGGGGCGAATTGACTTCGACCCGTCCGCTGGCAGCAATGCGATCGGGGACGATCGCCAATTTGTGTGGTTTTTTATCGAGTTCGATGGCTGGTCCTTCGGGACCATCGGGCACAACCTCGCGCAAAAATAACTGCACGCGATCAGCATTCATTCGACCAAGTCCGCCCGCATCGAATTCGGGTGCTCCGGTGATCGTGAGCACCGGTTGTCCGTCGAGCCGTCGCATCACCACGGCGTTTTCGCCACCCTCGATTTGTTGCCATTTGAGGGTGACATCGCGAGCCGCGTCGCCGTCGCGCATCGTGAGCACACCCGTTCCGACAACCGTCAGGTCGCCAATCGACTGGGGTACATCGCTGGGCGGATGGCGATATGTGATGCGGGGGGTACGACTGCTGTTGGGGCCATACGAAGCTACGCGTAGTTCACTCTTGCCTTGCTTGAGCGCGATCTCGTTTCCTAAGTCGAGTGTCAACTCACGCAGTGGCAAGTTGATCGCCATGCGATCGGCGCGAGCCGCGAGCTGCTGCTGAGGCGAATCGAGTCGCACCGAACCAACCGCTTCGAGCAAGAATGGCTGTAAGTTCTTGAAACGATCTTGCTGCTTCCCGGCACGACCAACCGGTTCTTCGGGAAGCGGCAAACCTCGCTCATCGAGCGCCGCAAAGTGCAAGCTCAACTGATTGCAGTCGAGTGCATCAAAGGGTCCATCGATTCGTTGCTGCCGCAATTCCACTTTGCGTTCAAAGATCGCTTCATTGTCGAGAAAGTCAAAATGAAACGAACCCTGACAAGTCACCGTTACCGGCGCACCCAGTGGCGACCTTGACGGAGCTGCATTGCGATAAGCGACAGTTTGAATTGTTCCGATCGGTGCTTCCGCAACGCGGTCTTGATCGCCGGTGACGCTCAACCCATCGAGGTGCAATCGCAGCGCGACATTCTCGCGAATTTCGAGCGACTTTACACCGATCAAATTCATCCCCTGCCTGACGTCTTCGTCGCGAGCGAGGCCAATCTCCAGATGGCGGCCTCCCCCCACGCTCTGGCCGTAACGTAGCTTCACCTCGGCTAGCGTCTTGATGACTGCTTCGTTCATCGTCAGGTCGCGCGTTTCAATCAACAGATCGTCGTCGGGCCCAGGATCCTTCATCTGACTACTGATCGTGATCACACCTGGGAAAATTCCCTGTACGATGCGACCCATTTTGCCTCGTGCGGGATCGAAGTCGGCGTCGAATTGTAAATGGGCGCCGCCGGGAGCTTCGAGCACCACAGCATCGATGGGGGGCTGTTGGCCAACGACGCGCGGAGTCGGAAACATGACTACCGCACAGGCATCGATGTCGATGCTGCCATTGTCGTTACGGTTGTATTTGCTGAGCACCAACATAACCTGGCCGCTCTCGACGACAATCGGCGGTCGCGTCAGCGACCAATGACCGGCGGGAAAATAGCTAGCGAGCACCGCCTGATAGCGGCTCAACCCTTCCTTACCGGCAGCCAGCTCGTCGTCAGTGACGTCACCACCCTGCCGAGCCAGCGGCGGGTCGATCCACGGTTCGAGCGTCAGCGCATAGAGTTGGTACGCCACGAGCATCACGCCCAGGGCGACGATTCCAATCATTAGTTGCGAGATGGCACGAGTCACGAAGTTGTTTTATTGTGGGAAGATTTTCGTAGCGGAAGTCGCCAAGACATTAGGAGCCTCGTCAGC